>NZ_JAKEVK010000091.1:0-22652 GCF_022398435.1 Pseudoalteromonas sp. Isolate6
AACGTATACTTTCTTCCAACGGCTCATCACCGAGAGCCAATCCAATACAGTCTATATTTATCGAGGAAAGTATCATGAACCTAATTAACATCATTAAACCGAACAGTACAATGGCATCAGTATTATCTTTATTTGGTCGAGTAGGGCTATCAGCCATTTTTATACTGGCTGCGATTAATAAAATCCAATACTTCGAAGGTAATGCTACATACATGGCTTCAAGTGGATTACCAAGCGAGCTGCTGCCATTGGTTATAGCCTTTGAATTGATAGGAGGGCTTTTCATTCTTGCGGGAGCATTTACTCAACTGACAGCAATTGCATTTGCGGGGTTTAGTATTGTCAGTGCGTTGCTGTTTCACTTTGATCTGGCCGACCAAATGCAGTTCTTAATGTTTTTTAAAAATATTGCCATGGCTGGTGGTTTTCTCGCACTTGCCGCGTCAGGTGCTGGTAAATTCAGTATTGATAGTAAGCTCGAAGAAAGTAAGTAATGACAAAATAAAAGCGCACAGGGTTGGGACCGTGCGCTTTTGGTTGTCCTGTTACGCCTGCTTAAATTTTATTTGCGCGACAAAAAATAATGCTAGCGTTTGTGTAATTAAGACGGCCGCATGGAGGTAAACAGGAAAACCCAAAGTTGCATCGATGGTCGAAAGCGCTAACTGGGAAATATGGAAAGTTGGCAACAGCCAAGCAAACCATTGCATTGCTTCAGGAAATAGCCCGATAGGCAGCCACAGACCTGAAAGCAGCGAAAGTGGTAGGTAAACTAAATTAACCACCGCAGGTGCCGCTTTTGCTGACACTGACAGCCCAACTAACAACCCTAACATACACAAAGGCAAGGTGCCGAGTAGGGTAATTGTAACCACGAGTAACCATTGAGCTAAACTTAAAGACAAGACGGAAAATAATGCCAGTAAGCTCATTAGGCAGGCTACGAGCAATGAAAAAGCCGTCGCACTCACACACTTTGCGAGCAGATACTGATAGGGAGAAACGGGAGATAGTTGTTTGAGTATCAGCCAACCATTTTGCTTTTCAAGGGCGACGTTAACGCCAAAGGAAAATAGCGCAGGTCCTATCATGCCAAATATCAGATAATTGATATACATATAGTTATGGGAGTCACCATGACTGAACACCACGCCGAAGAAAAGATAAAACAAGCAAGGAAATAGTGTGGCTGGGATCACAAAACCCTTACTTCTAAATGTGCTCAAAAGTTCAGTTTTGCTTTCAAGTATAAAAGATGCAGTGTTTATCATGGTTAAGCGCTCCTCGCATTCATCAGTGATAAATAAGCCTCTTCGAGGCTCATTGGGGCTACATGTAAATTGCGAATAGAAAATTTCTCTAATAACTGCTGCAAAATATGATTTGGCTCATCCGTCAAGATAGTGAACTGATCGCCTTTAATATTCAGGTCTATCATAGGTATCGCATTAACCAGTGCTGCAGCAGACAGGTCGCTGGTGAACTTGATTTGTGACCGACGATAGGTGCTGGCAAGTTCAGGTATGTCGTTAAGCTTGGTACATTTTCCTTCTTTTAAAACTAACAATTCATCCGCTAATGCTTCTGCCTCGTGAAGATAGTGTGTGGTAAGGAGTACCGTTTTACTTTGTTGTTTTAACGTGCGTACGGCCTGCCACAGCTGCTGTCTTGACTCTACATCCATACCAACACTAGGTTCATCCAAAAAAACAATGTCGGGATTGCCTACGAGTGCAATTGCCATAAACAGTCGTTGTTTTTGCCCCCCAGATAACGTATCGAAAGTTTGTTCTAAAAATGGTGTTAATTGGCAGAGTGAAATTAAACTCTCTAATGGAATTGGGGCTTGATGGTAACTTGCAAATAACGCCAGAAACTCCCTCACCTTGGTTTGCAGAGGTAGCCCGCCTAATTGCATCATGGCACCCACGCGCTGGCGGCAAAAGTCAGACTCAGGTTGGTGGCCAAGAACAGAAACTCGTCCTGACGTGGGTCTTAGTCTGCCGAGCATTATGTTGATCAAGGTGGTTTTTCCTGCGCCGTTTGGGCCAAGAATGGAATATACCTTACCCTGTTCAAGCGTAAGGTTTAGATCTGCTAATATCGGCTTAGTATTGTCGTATGCAAAACTGATATTTGATAACTCAATGGCATTGCTCACCGTCTTCGCTCCTACTTAACTGTACGATTTGCAGTATGCTTTGCTTTAAGGTGAGATGTGAGTGAGGGTTGTCAGAAAATAAAATGACAAATGTAATGACTTGAGAGGATAACTCACAGGCGTAGAATTATCTGTGAGTTATAGAGTATTACAGCCCTGTCATTTTTGATAAATGCGTGGAGAGGACTAGCTGAATTTTAGTGTCAGGGGCCTTTACAGTAAATAAAGCCTCTTCGAAATCGCCTTTTGACAAGCTATCGTGAATGTTGTTTGACAGTGCGTAAGGCTCACTAGGCATCCCCATAAATGGGAAAATCATTCGATCCATGCCACCGTCACTATCTTCGTCGTGGATAACCTGAATAGCGTATTGACCTGCAGGTACGTTTTCAAAAGTGACTCTGGTGTTGGGCGTTTGCGGCGTAACAATCAATTTGCGAAAAAAGTTAGCATCAGGATCATTCACATTTTTGTCGCTGTGGTAGTCAGCGCTGTTGTCAAATAACAGTACCAGCATTTGACCATCGGTATTGGTGACATCCGTAATTTCAACCGTTAGATTGGTTGGGGGACCTGTAACCGTATTTACACTTACCGGACTTGTTGAACTACACGCCGCAAGTAATGCCAGCGCAAACAATAGACTTAGGGACCTCATCCTTTGCTCCTATTAAGGGTTAAATTGTAGCCCCTCTAGCTTGTCAGAGAATAATCTAATTACAATTAAAAATTGTTCAATATGGTCGGTATCAGAAGCTGTTCAGACCAGTGATTGACGGCGCTACTTATGGTTTGTGATGTTCGTTCTTTTTAATCGAACAAAATAGCCAAATTTGACTAATTTTATTCTCTCGCAGGTTTGATAGGCTAACCATTAAATTATTGAGCTGAACGTATTACTTCATGTTCAGGCGAATTTGAGAGCTATTATGAAGATTATTCGAATTAACAAGGCACAGGCGACACGAGATGGTGCTGGTGTAAATATTAACCGCATCGCTGGATTTGATGGCAAGAGTTTAGATCCTTATCTCATGATTGATGAATTAAAGTCAGATAATCGCAATGACTTTGTGGCTGGCTTCCCACCGCATCCACACCGAGGCATTGAAACCTTTACCTATATTCGCAAAGGCGGCTTTGAGCATAGAGATCAAATGGGTAATATCAAAGCCATTCGCAGCGGTGATGTACAATGGATGAGTACTGGGCGTGGTGTGGTGCATTCAGAAATGCCGCTAAGTGACGCAGAGGGCATGCATGGCTTCCAGATTTGGTTAAATATGCCAGCAAAAGACAAAATGCGAGCGCCTAAATACCAAGATACAATTGAGCACCCTGTGCCGCAAATAGCGATAGCAAAAAAAGGTCATTTCAAAGCATTGGCGGGCACATGGCAAGTGGCAGGCGAGGTACTGACATCGTCATTACAGTCTCTTTCAGGCGGGGGAGCACTTGCTGATGTGGCTTTAGCTGCGGGAAGTCAATTGCACCTTGAACTGGCTCAGTTTGGCAAGGTGATGATCTATATTCATACGGGCAAACTTGAAAACTATGGGGAGCAAACGTTGCTTGAGCTTGACCCAAGCCAAAATTTTGATCTCCTCGCGACGGATGATGTTGGCTTTTTGATCCTTGCTGGGCAGCCAATTGAGGAAAAAATAGCGCATATGGGACCATTTGTGATGAATACTCAAGAGGAGCTTCATCAAGCAGTAAAAGATTATCAACAAGGACGCTTCGGCGATATTGTATAGGGGGTTTACATGGGATTATTAATCGAAGGTCAATGGCATGATAAATGGTATGATACGAAAAGTAGCCAAGGCAAGTTTGAGCGTGAGTCTGCAAAGCTAAGAAATTGGGTAACAGCAGACGGCAGTGCGGGGCCAACGGGTAAAGCGGGCTTTAAAGCCGAGTCCGGACGTTACCATTTGTATGTTTCTCTTGCATGTCCATGGGCTCATAGAACGCTCATTTTCCGAAAGCTTAAACAGCTAGAGGCGCATATCGACGTATCGATTGTTGACCCTGATATGTTGGACCAAGGGTGGCGCTTTACGAGTCAGCGTCCAGAAGTCGGTGATAGCCTGTATCAGCTCAGTTTTATGCATCAGCTGTATACTAAAAACGATCCAAGTTATTCGGGCCGAGTCACGGTGCCTGTCCTTTGGGATAAACAAACGAAGCAAATCGTGAGCAATGAATCGAGTGAAATTATCCGTATGTTTAATCATGCGTTTAATCAGATAACGGGAAACGACACCGATTATTACCCAGAGGCGTTAAAGCATGAAATCGATGAAATAAATGAGTTTGTTTACCACAATATCAATAATGGTGTATACAAGGCCGGATTTGCAACTACCCAAGATGCCTATAGTAGTGCTGTAAATGCGTTATTTAACGCGCTAGATAAGCTCGAGGCAAGGCTTGCTGCGCAACGTTATCTTGTGAAAGGACAATTAACGGAAGCCGACTGGCGATTATTTACGACTCTCATCCGTTTCGACAGCGTGTACCATGGTCACTTCAAGTGCAATATTAAGCAAATCGAAGATTACCCCAATATTTCTGCGTATGTGCGTGACTTATATCAACATCAAGGTATTGCAGATACGGTTGATTTTTACCACATTAAAAGACACTACTACTTTAGCCACACGATGATCAATCCAACCCAAGTAGTACCAGAAGGGCCAAGCATTGATTATCACCGTTTTCATAATCGTAAAGGTATTTCGTTGTAAATGACCTGACTTATTATGCTGAGTTCATGGTAAGGAAGCTTTGTCTTTGTTTCTATTTGGACTAGATTTAATAATGCGTTTGCTTGTAGCTGCCTTTTGTGCTTAAGTGCGAACGCATTTTAGGTCTTTATGCCTAACACTCAGGCCACTGTCCAAGGAGAAAATGTGTCTTCTTCCAATATTGCTAAGAGCGCTATCGCACTGCTGCTCGCCGTGATGGTAAGTGCTATCTTATATTTTGAAAATAGCATCCATCGTGACCTAAACGAGAGCTTTTTCCAGCGGTTAGAGCAGGTTCATTCAGCGCAAAACAGTATTTATTTGGGAGAAATCGACGATAATCGTCGGTTTCTTTATTTTCTATTAGACACCCCACCAATTCAGGGGATCGCCAGAGCGGAAAAAAACAATGGTATCGACCCTCAAGAAAACACTCCGCTTGATATTTGGCGAGCACGACTAAGCACGATCTTTAGGTCAATGTTGTATTCGTATGATGGCCTTAACCAGATCCGCCTACTTGATGCCCATACAGGGGTTGAGATGGTCAGGGTTGAGCGACAACTCGGACAAGTCATAGCGGTACCCGATAGCAAGCTGCAAAATAAGAGTGAAAGCGATTACTATATCAAAGCACTGCAACTGTCAGAGCGCACTATCTATTCTACAACTATCAATCTAAATCGTGAACACGGACAAGTTGTCACGCCTTTTCAACCCACTAAACGTTTCACCTTGCCAACTTACGATATAGATAATGACTTATTTGGCATACTGGTGATCAATACCAACGCTGAAAAGATGATAGAAAGGATTGTCTCTCAAGCGCCAGAGATGCAAAAAGTGATGCTCTTGGGCGCAGATGATTCGTTTATTTATCACCCTGATTTTTCGCTACGATACAGCAAAGACTTAAACCCCGAAATCAACTTTCAAACATTATATCGCGTGACGCCATGGTCGAATAAAGTCCAGCTGGTGGAAGACAAGTCGACGGGGGAACAGTTTTTAGCGCTCATTAACAAGGTTGCAGGGGCTAACTTTAATAATCTAAAGGTTAAGCTTGTTAATCTGATCCCTTTTGCTGCTTATCAGCAAAGTTTGAATGAAAAACGGTTAACCACCTATGCTTTACTCGCTGTTGCTTGCGGTGTATTTGCGCTAGTCTTTTTTGCGTTTTGGCAATATACCAGTAGTTTACGTGCGCTCGATTCAACGCGAGCAGAGTTTAAGGCGATTTTAGATGGCGCATCAGATGGTGTACTTGGCTTTGATAACAACCTAAAGCTCACCAGCTTTAATGAATCAGCAAAACACTTCTTTAAGCAATTAAAAAATAGCAGTTTAGGTAGTAACTCACAGTTTCTGCCAGAAGCTGTGCATCAGTTTGTATCTCGCTATGCTAATACGGTTTTACAGGGTGAAGTGGTGGAATCTAAGTCATTACAACTGAAGCTGAATGCCCATGAAAGTATTTGGCTTTCACTTAGTTTATCTCCAATCTACGCGGGAAATGAACGCATTCAGGGGGTGGCATTATTTGTTGAAGACATTACTGCGAAAAAAGAAGCGGAAGCACAACTAGTTGGTGCAAATGAGCGCTTAGAACAAGAGGTGAAAGAGCGTACCAAAGAGCTCGTGGATGCTCGAGATAAAGCCGCCAAAGCGTCAGAAGTGAAAAGTGCCTTTATATCTACTATCAGCCATGAAATGAGAACTCCCCTCAATGGTATTTTGGGGTCACTAAATTTGGTGAGAAAAGAGCCCGTTACTAAGCACCAGCATAAGTACCTAGAAATGATGGAAACTAGCTCGACTACGCTTTTGTCGTTAATCAATGATGTACTTGACTTATCGAAGATAGAGGCGGGTAAACTAGACATTGATAATGAACCATTCAACCCGCTCTCTGTCATTGAGCACGTCGCACTTTCTATGTCGGCAAAGGCCAAGGAGCAGAAGGTTACTTATATTTTAGATCAAACGGGTTTAGCGCATATTGAGTTGTGCGGTGATGCGGCGCGCGTTAAACAAATAATTTATAACCTCCTTAGCAACGCGATTAAATTCACTAAAAAAGGCCATGTGAAATTGACCGCAGTTACCGAGCAACTAGACGATACGGTATGGCTTAAAATCACAGTTGAAGACACTGGGGTCGGTATTGAAAAAGCCAATCACGGCAAGCTATTCCAATCGTTTAGTCAAGAGTCAGCTAACACCTCGAACGAGTTTGGTGGAACTGGGCTTGGGCTCTCTATTTGTAAACAGCTCGTAGAAAAAATGCTCGGCCATATTCATTTTGAGAGTGAAAAGTTTAAAGGGAGTAAATTTTGGTTTGAACTACCGTTTTCTAGTTCGCAAACTAAACCCATTGACGTGCCTGAAGTATTAGCTGGCAAAACAGCCTCTGTGTTCAGTAAAACAAAATTAGAGTCAGACATGATTGCTAAACTTATCAGTAAATGTGGTGGTGAGCTTGTACAGAAAGGCGCACAGAGTGATATATGCATCGTTACGAGTGAGCAAGATTACAATCAAGTAAAGTCGGCTCAAAATCAATTTGAGAAGCTTGTTTTAGTGGGGGATGAGCTTCAGCATATTAATGATTTCGACAATATTGTGCATATCTCTGCTCCTCTTCGGGTGGGGGAGTTTGTCGCGCTATTTGATTTAAATAAAGCAATTAGATTACAGCCCAGTTTGAAAAAGTCTGGTGAGACAGTGGCATTAAGCGGTAATTTAGTCGCGGGTTGTCATTTCTTGGTGGTAGACGATAATCAAATCAATCGGATTGTGGCTAAAGGCATCTTAGAAGGACAAGGGGCTAAAGTGAGCTTTGCCGTTGATGGCCAAGATGCCGTGAATAAACTACTGCTATTTGAGCATCAAGAAGTTAACTTTGATGCCATCTTTATGGACTGCAATATGCCAGGAATGGATGGTTATCAGGCCACAAGGGCAATTCGTCAGGGTCAAGGTGGTGATAAATACAAAGATGCGATCATTATTGCGATGACTGCCAGTGCACTTGCGGGTGAAAAAGAACGTTGCTTAAACGCGGGAATGGATGAATTTGTGACTAAACCTGTGGTCGTTGAGCGATTATTTGAAGTGCTGGAAGTCTTAGGAGTACACGCTAAGGATGATGACTCTGTGCTTATTCATCCCTTCGAGAGCGAGGAAGAAAAACAAGCGAAACAGCCAATAAATGAAGCTAACGTGCTAGAACGCCTCTCTGGAGATGATGAGTTACTTAAACAAGTATACACTTTGTTTTTGAGTGACTCTGAAAATCAAATGCAACAGCTTAGATTGAGTATTAAAAATAGTAATTGTGACGCATCAGCGAGGTACAGCCATGCACTTAAAGGTCAAGCAGGTGATTTGGCTGCAGATACGCTATTTGATTTGCTCGATAAAATAGAAACTTATGCGCGAGAACATCAAGCAGGACAGTGTAAATCACATTTGGCACAGGCGCAAAGTGAATACGATAAAGTCGTAGTATTTGCGAAAAAACGTGTGAGTGAGCTGGAGCTTGCAGGTGTTAGCGGTGAGTAGACCCGCGTGTGGTAGAATTAATAATGGTGACATTCACCATTATTAATTTCTAGGCCAATCGTAATCCATTTGCGTTGCTGTTTTTCTTGCAATAGATTGCCCGAAACGTTTTTTCACTAGCTCTAAACTCATATCAATACCAGCTGAAATACCCGCTGAGCTAGTAAAATTTTGATCCATGATAAACCTTACGTCCTCAACCACTTCTAGAGAAGGGTATTGTTCTCTCAAATCGTCGATATCTTGCCAATGGGTGGTGACTCGCTTTCCATCAATGAGGCCTGCTTCAGCATATAAAAATACGCCTGTACAAACTGATGCGCATTGAGAGGTATGGTTGGCAGTTTCTGCAAGCCAATTAAGTACGTTGTGATCGCTACAAATTTGGTGATGAAGCCCACCTACAACTATGAGCAAGTCAAACTTTGGATGCGAGTAGATGCTGTAATGGGGGTTTACACTCATGCCGCCACGCGAGGTTACTGGGATATGACTTGGCGCGACAAGGTTGACGTTAATCGGAGTCTCGATAAATCGCTTTGCGGTATTGAATACCTCAAACGGGCCGCAAAAATCTAAACACTCTGCACCGTCATAGATGAAAATACCAACTTCCATTATTTTTCCCTACAGATCAGTTTTTTACTAACTTGGCTGATTTTGGTTAAATTTTCAAGGTAAATTGTAACAACCGATGAAAAAAACAACTTAAATCTTGGTTTAGATACATTCAAACAGTCATGAATTCTCGCTTCTCTTCTCCATCGCAGAGAATCTTGCTTCTCTCGCAAAGCGATTGCACTTTTAGAGACGATCCGTAATATCTTACCCACGATAACAACAAGCGATGTAACAATATGTTCAAACCTACCATCACACTTTTAAGTGCTGCTGTATGTTTAGCCCTTGCGGGTTGTGCGGGCACAGCGGATCAAACTCAAGAACCAGTAAAACTACTTCAAAGTAAGCAATATGATAATGTGCTTTTGCAAGAGTTTTCAGGCCCTTATCAAGGCGTTCCTCATTTTGATAAAATGAAGCTTGAGGATTTAGAAGCCGCACTTGAAATAGGTATGGCTGATAATTTAAAAGAAATTGAAGCGATAGCTAATAACCCTGCGAAGCCAACTTTTGAGAACACAATCGTTGCGCTGGAAAGAGCGGGTGCTGCTTTGGATCGTGTATTTACCTACTACGGTCTTTGGCGTTCTAATATTTCAAGCCCTGAATTTAGAGAAATTCAATCGCGAGTGGTACCTAAGTTTTCAGAGTTCAGCTCTAAAATCACCCAAAACCAAGCGCTTTTTGAACGTGTAAAAGCAGTCTATGAAGGTGCTGAATATAAAAAGCTAACCGCAGAAGAGCAGCGTATTACTTGGATGCGTTATAACGGCTTTGCCCGTAATGGTGCGACGCTAAAAGGTGAAGACGCTAAGCGTTACGCAGACATTAATCTAGCGCTATCAAAGCTACATACTCAGTTTGCAAACAACGTCCTTGCAGACGAAGAAAACTACGTGGTTTACCTCACTAAAGCGCAATTGTCAGGTTTGCCTGAGTCGTTTGTTGCGTCGGCAGCGGCTGCTGCAAAAGCGCGCGGTAAGGCGGACATGTACGCGATTACCAACTCTCGCTCATCCATGGATCCATTTTTAACCTACTCAACAGAGCGTGAGTTACGCGAGAAAGTATGGAACAACTACTATAACCGTGGCAACAATGGTGGTGAGTACGACAACAAAGCGATTATCTCTGACATCTTAAAGTTGAGACATGAGCGCGTTAACTTATTAGGCTACGATAATTATGCGCAGTGGCGTCTCGAAGACCGCATGGCGAAAAAGCCTGAAAACGCGATGGCGCTGATGAAAAAAGTATGGCCAGCTGCAATTGCGCGTGTGAAAGAAGAAGTGGCTGACATGCAAGCGATCGCTGACAAAGAAGGTGCTGATATCACCATCAAGCCTTGGGATTATCGTTTTTACGCTGAGAAGGTACGTCAAGCCAAATATCAATTGGATTCAAACGAAGTTAAGGCTTATTTACAGCTAGATAATTTGCGTGAAGCGATGTTCTATGTGGCAGGTCGTTTGTTCAACTTTGAGTTCACTGAAGTGCCGAAAGGGTCGGTGTCTGTATTCCACCCTGATGTTCGTGTTTGGGAAGTAACAGACAAAACCACTGGTGATAATATTGGCCTCTGGTATCTAGACCCGTTCGCACGTAAAGGTAAGCGCTCAGGTGCGTGGGCCTTGTCATACCGCAGCCATACAACGTTTGATGGTAAAACAAATGTGCTTAGCTCAAACAACTCCAACTTTGTGAAAGCGCCAGAGGGTGAAGCAACTTTGATCTCTTGGTCTGATGCAGAAACCTATTTCCACGAGTTTGGCCACGCGCTGCATGCGCTTTCTTCAAACGTGAAGTATCCAAGTTCAAACTCTGGCGTGCGTGACTACACTGAGTTCCAATCTCAGTTATTGGAGCGTTGGTTGTCAACGGACGAAGTAATCAATCGTTACTTAGTTCACTATAAAACAGGCAAGCCTATGCCTAAAGCGCTAATCGAGAAAATCAAGAAGTCAGCAACCTTTAACCAAGGTTTCGCAACGACTGAATATCTTGGTTCGGCTATCATGGATATGCTTTTCCATACCACAGATCCAGACAAGATTGGCGACCCTGTTGCATTCGAAAAGTCTCAGTTAGGTGCGCTAGGCATGCCGGATGAGGTAGTGATGCGTCACCGCACCACCCACTTTGGTCACGTATTCTCAGGTGAAGGTTATTCAGCGGGTTACTACGGTTACCTGTGGGCTGAGGTATTAACCTCAGATGCAGCTGAAGCGTTTGCTGAAGCGCCAGGTGGCTTCTATGACAAAGACGTTGCACAGCGTTTGGTGGATTACCTATTCTCAGTTCGCAACTCAATGGATCCAGCAGAAGCGTATCGCAAGTTTAGAGGTCGTGATGCTGAGGTTGAAGCGCTGATGCGTGATAGAGGCTTTCCGGTAGAGAAGTAAAAAAGCTTACTCAACTATTCGGATAATAAAAAACCCTTTGGCATGATGCCAAGGGGTTTATTTTAGGATTAGATAGAGCTGTAGTACGAGAGTAGTTTGATATTGTCAGTCACTTTGCTATGGTAGTAAGTGTTCGCAAAACAACCAAAGGAGATTAGTTATGGCGAAGAAAAGCGATGTTAAAGCGCTTAAAAAAGAGCTGAAAGCGCGTAAAGCAAAGATTGAAAAGCATGAAGCGAAAATCAAAAAGCTGAAAAAAGCGATTAAAAAGGCTTAAAAGCCATTAGCCCTAGGTAAAGGGTATAAGTAAGCAAGCGGTAAATATACCGCTCTTTTTTGCGAGTCAGATTAAATCGAAAGGTGGCTATATAGCAACCAAGTTCCCACACAGATTAAGATCACCCCACCAAAGGTTTCAGCTCGACTACCAAGAAACTTTCCAGCCGAATGCCCAATCATCACACCAATTGTCACCATCATGGTGGTGGCGAGGCCAATGAGTGCGGCAGCGAGCCATATATTCACATCAACAAATGCGAGACTGACGCCGACAGCCATTGCATCAATACTAGTGCCAAATGCTGTTATAATGGTTCTGAACCAAGGCTGTTTTGCGTGTTGAGTTGGCGCTTCGTCATCACCCTTAAGGCTCTCATAAATCATATGAGCGCCAAGTCCGAACAGTAAGATAAAGGCAATCCAATGATCCCAAGCTTCGACATAGCCTGCAGCAGATTGTCCTATTAACCAGCCAAGCAGCGGTGCACTGGCTTCAATAATTCCAAAAATAAGGCCGATTTTTATGGCTTGAGTAAGCCGAGGTGATTTTAAGCTGGCGCCTTTACCGATTGCCGCGGCAAAAGCATCGGTAGACATAGCGTATGCTAATAGTAGCAGGGTGACGAAATTCATTTACATTGCTCCGGTCAGGCGATTTGAGTCCACGATACATCCACACGCCCAACCACAGGCATGGATACATCGATGGTCTCGCCAACCGAGAGGTGTCCGCACCATGGCATTTTGGCCAATTATGTTGATACGAACTCTTCCGAGCATTGGAAGCAGGCTACTCCCCAACGAGTTGCGATAATATCAAGAATTACATGGGAAGCAAAACCAAAATGGGGTTACTTGTTCCGATAGAAAGCATTTGCAGGCTATCCTCACGAAGGGGCGAAAAAGTCTATTTCGGCTGTGATAAGCTGCTCCGTTGAATCCCCAAGCATAAGTACTTCACCATCAGGGCTTACAAGAATGCTTTGGCCGATAAATTGAACTCCTGTTTCAGTAACGTGGTCCATACCAGTGCGATTTGCTGAAATAATATGGACTTTATATTTCTTGGCTTGCTTTCTAATTGTATCAAGACTGTCTTCACCACAATAATTTGAGGGATTTACAATTAACTGCACACCTTGCTTTGTAAGTTGGGTGAGTCCCTCTTCAAACCAGATGTCGTAACATAATAAAATACCCACTTTAACCCCCATTATTTCGTGCACTTTGAACGTATCACCGGCTTGAAAAAAGCGTTTGTCGGGTGGGGCTAAAAAAACCTTACGATGCACGCCGACAGCTCCTTCTGGCTTAACTATAACTGCACTATTAAAGTGATCACGACCAGCTTTTTCAATGATCCCTGCGATGATAGTTCCTTGTCGCTGCTGTGCTAAAGGTTGGAGTAGGCTGAGAGTCGTGCAATTAGGTAATTCCTCAGCCATCTCCTCCATATGAGTGTGATTAAGAAAGAGGCAACCTGAGGTACATAACTCGGGTAACACAATGAGATCAAAGTCTGCCTGTGATAATGCCTCGACTATGGTCGTTCGGTTGTATTGGGGGTCACCATATTTGACTGCAAATTGATAAAATCCTACTTTCATTTTTCACCTATGTTACGTTTGGTCAAGTAAACTGCCTAAAGGTCAGATTAAATCTAGCGCCAACCTCTTTAGGTGCGGGGGGGATGGCATGTTGGAATTGTGTTTGAAAGCCATTCCCCATAATAAATAATGAACCATCTTCTAGCAGCTGTTCAAATTGTTCATCGGGTTTTGCTTGATGACGAACTTGAAACAAGCGCTCGGCACCTAAGCTCAAAGAAGCGATAACATTAGTTGGCCCAAATGCGGACAGATCACTGTGAAAGTCCATGTACTCATCACCATCTGAATAAAAAATACAGACGCAGACGCTAAATTCGACGCCTATTTGAGCTTGTAGCCGTTGTTGTATTGATGAAATCAAATTAGGCCAAGCTTGGCGTCGACCATGGTAGCTAGGAAATACTTCCGGATCTTCGAGACTAGGGTCTACAAACATCATTTTCCAAGGTCTAATTTCCGTATTTTCACCGTTAGGCAAGGTGATGGTTTCAGGCTGAGACAAATCACAGTGTGTGATTAACCACTGATACAGTAATTGGCTCTCTGCCTTGGTAAGAAATGCTGGAATATATTCTGCCTCGGCATTATTTAAAAGTGGAAGCTTCATGATTAACTCCTTGTTGTTGCTATTTTTCTTTAAAAAAGAAAAGCACTAAAGCAATACACTAAAGCAGCTCCCTTTTCCTACTTCAGAAGTCGCGCTGATCCTCCCTTTATGGCGGTGGATAATTTGCTGGCTGAGTGCAAGTCCAATTCCCGAGCCATGAGGTTTTGTGGTAAAAAATGGTACAAATATCTTATCGAGTGCGCTGGGCTCTATTCCTTCCCCGTTATCAGCAACTTTGATCTCACATTTGCCGTAGCGATTAATCGTTGCTGATACTGTCACTACTTTTTCTTGGTTGTTATGTTTCATGGCATCTTTGGCGTTGTTTAGTAGGTTGAGCAGCACTTGCTCTATCATCTTTCTATCAACATTAATGCTTAGCGCAGCGGGCGTCACGTCAAAGTGTAGGCTGATATTTGCGTCACGAAAGTCGCTTTTTATCAATGGCGTGATGTCATCAAATAAAGTCTGTACTACAAGCGGTTGGAGGTCAAGTTCAGGGATATGTGTGAGCTTTCTGTAGTTATCTATAAAGCCAAGTAAAGACTGGCTCCTAACACCAATCGCTTGTAGGCTTTGTAAGTAGTCTTCAACGAGTTCTTGGTCTGTCACCGCTTCGGCTAACTGATTATTGGTGATATTAATTAGCGTATTTGAGAGCGAATAAATCGGTGCGACGGAGTTTCCTATTTCATGGATAAGCACGCGGATCAGCTTTTGCCAAGATTCGATTTGGGTACTCTCTAGCTGCTCTGAAATTGCAGTAAAAAGCCAAAGTTGGTATTGGTTGTCTTGATTGGAAAACGTAAAATATTTAAATAGTAAGTCTTTGGTAATGTGGCTACCTACTTTGGCTTGTTCAAGCTCTGGGTGTGCTGCAAGTAGTGAGTGTCCAGACTCTGCGCCGCGAATATCCAACAATTGCTTTGCGCTGTTATTACAAATCAAAATGGTGTGGCCATTTTTGATAAGGATCAGACTTGCTTCTATGTGTTGTAGCATCGTTTCATAAGTGGTGACGAGCTCTGTCTGCTTGGCTTTATCTTGCTGAGCTTTCTGAATAAGCTCGTTACAGGTTGTAAGTGCTTGCTTACTTATTGGGTGCTTTTTATCAATTCTAAAGCTGCCATCTTGATACTTGAGCGCAGTAAACACCTCTTCGAATCGTTGTTTTTGTCTTTTCAGTGTGGCAATAGACAGCACTGTGAATAGCACTGCAATCGCAATGGATAACCCACTAAACAAAAAGACGTAGCTGTGGAGAAAGCCCAATACACCAAGCGTGGCGAATACAATGGCCGCGAGTTGAAAAATGGCCATGCGAGCGAGGCTATTATTCCACATCATACTTCTCCATTTTACGGTACAGTGACGCGCGGGTGATCCCAAGCGCTTTAGCTGCATGGCTGATATTTCCCTTAAAGTCTCGGACCGCCCGCTCTATGGTGTGTTGCTCTATTTCTGCGAGATTGTAGGTGTCAAAAAGTCCCACTCTCTCTTGCGTGCTTGCCGCTGGACTGGCGAGCTGAAACTGTAATTGGGTTGAGTCAGATAAAATAACAGCACGTTCAACCAAATGTTGTAATTCTCGAATATTACCGGGCCATTGATATTTGACTAAATCAGCCATCATTTTGTCGCTGACCGTTTTACACGCGAGCTTGTACTTTTTGCTGTATAGATCAGCATAAAACTCAATAAGTAGTGGAATATCTTGAGGTCTATCTCGTAGTGCTGGAAGTGTGATCTCTACGGTATTAATGCGGTATAACAAGTCCTGACGAAAACTGCCTTCGCGAACCATGTCATACAAATTCATATTGGTTGCGGTGATAAGGCGCAGATCAACCTCTATTTGTTTGCTACCACCTACTGGCGTAACTACTCGATTTTGGATCGCAGTAAGTAACTTTCCCTGTAACTCGAGCGGAATATTAGCTATTTCATCCAAAAATAAAGTACCGGATTCCGCAAGTTCAAAGCGACCTGGCTTATTGGCTTTCGCATCTGTAAATGCGCCTTTCATATGGCCGAACAACTCACTTTCGAACAAAGAGCTGGCGATCGTGCCCATATCTACAGACATAAAGGTATTGTCTTTTCGTAAAGATTGTTTATGTAGCTCTCTGGCAACGACTTCTTTACCAGTGCCGCTTTCACCTAAGATTAAGACGTTGGCGTCGGTTTTAGCGGCCTTCTCTATGGTCTGAAAAACTTGCTCCATTGCTGGACTTGAAGCAATTAAATGCTCGAATGGCTTGTTTTGCGCTGCCATTGAGATTTGTGCGATTTGCGTAAGTTTCTTGGACTTTTTCCGTTGTTCGCTCAACTCGATGCAGTTGGCAACCGTTGCGAGTAGCTTTTCATTTTGCCAAGGCTTGAGGACAAAATCGTTGGCGCCAAGCTTGATGGCATCCACTGCCATCGCTAGATCGCCATAGGCGGTGAAGAGCACAACCACAGCATCTCCGTCCAGGGCTTTTATTTGTTTGAGCCAGTAGAATCCTTCGGCGCCGGAGGTTGATTCTCGAGTAAAGTTCATGTCGAGCAATATCAGAGCAAAGTCCTGTTCCGACATTGTTTTAGCGATGTCATGGGGATTCTCTAGCGTCACCACTTTTTTGTAATATTGTTTGAGCAACATTCTCGTGGCGACGAGAATTTCGCTGTTGTCATCGACAACTAAAATTGCCTTATCGCTGATAGTCATTACATTTCCTTTCCCAATCAAACTGTACGATATCGTACACTAGGTGTTTAATTTTTTTACACTCTTTTGTTCCATTATTCTATAGAGTTAATTTATGAATTTGATTTTTATGGGTTTTTTGGTTTGGCACGCAACTTGAGTTATTAGGCTAACCTAAACTGAAGAGGGTGACAAAATGGATAGAAAAATCACACCTAACAAAAGATTTCCGCTGTGGTGGCTGGCGCNACACTCTTTTGTTCCATTATTCTATAGAGTTAATTTATGAATTTGATTTTTATGGGTTTTTTGGTTTGGCACGCAACTTGAGTTATTAGGCTAACCTAAACTCAAGAGGGTGACAAAATGGATAGAAAAATCACACCTAACAAAAGATTTCAGCTGTGGTGGCTGGCGCTACCTATTATAGCAGTAGCGTATTTTGCATTTGATAGTGCAGCGAGTAGCAGTGGGGAACGTGTTAATCTGGCGATGGATAAAGTCAAGATAAGTACAGTGACAAAGGGTGAGTTTCATGATCTTATTCCGCTTAGAGGCAGCATCAAGCCGAGTAAGTCTGTGTATCTAGATGCCATCGAAGGTGGCCGAGTCGAAGCGCGTTTCGTCGAAGAAGGTGCGATGGTTAAAAAGGGTGACAAGTTGCTAACACTGAGCAACACCAGTCTGCAACTGGATGTGATCTCCCGTGAGGCGCAGATCTCAGAGCAGCTAAATAACCTACACAATACCCGCTTAGCGATAGAGCAAAACCGTTTAAACTTAAAACGAAACCTATTAGAGCTAGACTTTCAGGTAACGCAAAGTGAGCGAAAGCTTGCACAGTTGAAGCGCCTTGGTAGCGGTAATTTAGTTTCAAAAGGCGAGCTACAAGCGGCCGAAGATGAAACTGAGTATCTAAAAAACCGTCGTAAGTTAATTATTGAGCAGCAGCAACAAGATGAAAAAATCCGTACGGCACAAATTGCACAGCTAGAAGATAGCGTCGAGCAGCTCAATAAAAACTTGAGCTTTGCGCGTAAAAATCTTGAAAACCTAATTATCAAAGCGCCTATGGATGGTCAATTGACTGCGCTAGACGCAGAATTAGGTGCTTCAAAGGCGAGAGGCTCACGTTTAGGGCAAGTTGATATTGTGTCTGAATATAAAGTGTCGGCCCAAATTGATGAGTTTTACCTAGGCCGCGTGTATGCAGGACAAACCGCAAGGTTAACGCTGCAGGGGAGGCAGTATGAGCTAACGCTCGCAAAGGTCTATGCCGAAGTGTCAAATGGTCGCTTTGAAGTGGATTTAACTTTTAATGCTGCGCTGCCCAGCGACATGCGTAGAGGTCAAAGTTTACAGTTGGAGTTGTTATTAGCAGATGCGAAAGCCGCGACTTTAATACCAAATGGTGGATTTTATCAAGATACCGCTGGCAAGTGGGTATTTGTACTAGAGCAGGGCAGCCAGGTGGCGGTGAAGAAATCGGTGACGTTTGGCGAGCGTAACAACAAATATATTGAAGTACTTGATGGGTTGGCGGTCGGCGACCGAGTGATCACCTCAAGTTACAGCAGCTTTAAAGACATGCAGTCGGTCAGTTTGACTCGTTAATAGAATTAAAAGGCAAAAGAATATGTTACATCTAACTAAAATAAATAAAGTTTTTCGTACTGAGCTGATTGAGACTTACGCCCTTGAGGATGTCACGGTGACCGTAGAGCGTGGCGAGTTCGTTGCTATCATGGGACAGTCAGGTTCAGGTAAGTCTACCTTACTCAATATCATCGGCATGCTAGACCATATTGATGGTGGCGAGTATGTTTTTGATGGCAAGAACATCAGCCATTTAAGTGAAGGTCAGCTTGCTGATATTCGTAAAGACAATATTGGCTTTATCTTCCAAAGTTTTAACCTTATCGATGAGCTCACTGTGTATGAGAACGTTGAGCTTCCGCTTATTTATCAGGGGATCGCTAAAGCCGAGCGAGCACAGCGTGTGATAGCCGTGCTTGAAAAAGTAAATATTGCGCATCGCAAAGATCATTACCCACAGCAGCTTTCAGGTGGTCAACAGCAAAGGGTTGCAGTTGGGCGTGCGATTGTTGCAAAGCCAAAAATGATTCTAGCGGATGAGCCAACCGGTAATCTTGACTCAAAAAATGGTGAAGAAGTCATGGGGCTGCTAGCACAGCTTAATCAAGAAGGGGTAACTATAGTCATGGTGACGCACTCAGAACACCATGCAAATTATGCGCATCGCACGATCCATGTATTGGATGGCCATATTGTTTCGAGTCAAATGCAGGAGGTTCGTTGTGCTTAAAAACTACCTGTTAATCGCGTATCGTAGTTTACTACAACAAAAGCTCTACTCAACAATCAATATTTTGGGTTTGGCGATTGGTTTAGCTATTTGTATCAGTATGGCTATCTTTGTTGAGTCTGAGTTGGGTTATGACAAGTTTATTAAGGGTCATGAGCAAATCTATCGCTCGTCTGTAAAATGGATGCCGCCAAGTGCGCCTGAACAATACTATGCGCAAGGGCAAGTATTTAACGCTGAAAACTATCAAGCACATTTTGAAGAAGTGATTGATGCTACTCGCTTTCGAGAAGTGAGTGTTGCGCTTGGACACGGCAAGGAAAGTTTTCTTCATGATGGTGTATTCCTCGCTGATCCCAACTTTGTCGATTTTTTCTCCTTAGATGTAATTGACGGAGAGCGTCAGTCGGCACTTGAGGCTCCAAACACCATTGTTTTAACCCAAGCAGCTGCAATGCTCTATTTTGGTCGTACGAATGTTGTCGGAGAGTCTTTACTTGGTGCAGGAAAACTACCGTTAAAAGTGAGCGCCGTGATAAAAGATTTGCCACTGCGCACCCATTTAAATGTCTTTGCGCTCATCAGTATGGCAACGGCCACCACTTATTATGGTGATAACAGCTGGCAGCGTGACCCAAGTTTTAACTATTTCACCTACGTTAAATTAGCGGATGGGGTAACCGGTGAAGATGTTGAAGCAAAAATCCCAAATTATTTAGAAAATCATTATGGCCCGGGAACTAGCGACACCCTTGGCTTTGAGTTAATGCCTGTCACCGATATTTACCTTCACTCACATCAGTATGGTGAAATGAAAGAAAATGGTGATATCAATACCGTTTATTCGTTTAGTGTTATTTCAGCGCTTATTCTCTTTATTGCGTGTGTTAACTTTATGAATTTGTCGACCGCCACAGCAACCAAGCGCGCAAAGGAAGTGGGAGTACGTAAGACATTAGGCGCTAAACAGCAGCATTTAGTTGTGCAGTTTGTGGTTGAGGCGATGATGTTGAGTTATATCGCGTTGATCATTGCTGTAGCGCTGGTTGAGGCCGGTTTGCCCTTGTTTGCGAGCTTTATCGGCAAGCCGCTCAGTTTTGACTTCTATTCAGAGCCGTTAGTGTTGACTACGCTGTTGCTGTTAGGGTTATTCGTTGGCTTAATCTCAGGCGCATACCCAGCCTTTTACCTAAGCCGCTTTAAACCTGCTAAAGTGCTTAAAGGAGAAGTGACACAGGGTAAATCTGGTGCGCTGCTGCGTAAAGGGCTGGTGGTATTTCAATTTAGTGTAGCCGTGGTGCTTATTATCGCCACCACAGTATCTAACCAGCAACTAAAGTATGCCAGAGCCATAGAACTCGGTTATGACAAAGACAATACTTTTGTGCTGAGCCGTCTTTATACAGACATCGCCAGTCAACAACGTAGTGCACTAAAAACACAACTGCTCTCTCATCCAAACATTGTCAGTGTGACAGCAAGTTCAGCGGTACCAACAGAGACCATTGTCGATGCTTTTGGGATGGTTAATCCAAAAACACAATTGTCACAAACCATGCCGACATTGGCAGTAGATGAAGATTATTTTAGCAGCTACAACATAAAGTTACTGAGTGGTCGAGGGTTTAGTCGCGATTTTCCTGCAGATAAGTTTGTGATGCCGAGTGCGGCTGAGCCAAATCCGCGTTTTTCGGTTGTGATTAATGAAAAGGCGGCGCAGAGTTTAGGATTTAGTGCTGATGAAGCAGTTGGTAAGACATTTGAAGTACGATTAACTCGCCATTCAAGCGCTATGGCGACTATCATCGGGGTAACGCACAACTATTATTTTTCTTCACTTAAAACAGAGATAAGCCCAACGTATCACTTGCTAAGAGAGAGTGAAGGCAATTCGATGGCGATTAAATTCCAAGGTGATATAACGCAAACTCGCGACTTCATAGAGGATACCTGGCGCAAGCTAGTACCAGAACAAGAAATGGAGCTGACTTATCTACAGACTAAATTTGAGCAGATGTATCGCCAGGAAGACAAAGAAATCATTGTGTTTAACTTGTTCTCTATACTGGCTATTTTCATTGCTTGTTTAGGCTTATTTGGTCTTGCCTCTTTTTCCACAAAAAGACGCACCAAAGAGATTGGGGTACGTAAAGTACTTGGAGCTTCGGTGATGGATATTGTGATATTGATCAACAAGGAATTCTCAAAGCAAGTGATGATCGCAAACCTGATAGCGTGGCCGCTTGCGTACTTTGTGATGCAGCAGTGGCTAAACAACTTTGTCTATCGTATTGACCTTTCAATCGTGCCATTTTTAATTGCAGCAAGTTTAGCGTTTGCAATCGCTTGGCTAACGGTTAGCTCGTTAACGTTAGTTGCTGCACGAGCACGGCCTGTAAAATCACTAAAATATGAGTAAAAGGAATAAACTCCTGCGGTGCTGTTATAGCAAAAGTAATTAACTGCGTTGAATTTACGTACCAGCTTACTGTTGGTACGTAAATTCACCTTGCCTTTAGGAATAGCTGCTAGATTGCCTCTCCAAACACTCGGTTTTTACCATTTTCTTTAGCTTCATACAGCGCTTTGTCTGCTCTTTCTACTAACGCTTCAACTGGTTGATTGATATTATCCTCGCTAAGTGTAGCGACGCCTGCACTAACCGATACGGCTTTTAGTGGCGAAAGTTTATGTTCAATCGCGGTTTCGAAGAAAGTTTGTACAACTCTTTGCGCGATCTCTAAGGCGAAAGAATAGGGGGTATTAGGCAGTAAGATGGCAAACTCTTCACCGCCGTACCTGTACAGCGCATCCATAGGTCGACGAATATGATTTTTAGCGGTGTTTACAAAAACCTTCAAGACATCATCACCCATCAAATGACCATATTCATCGTTATAGAGTTTGAAATAGTCAACATCGAGCATCACAATACTAAGCGGACTGTTTGAGCGCTTTGCACCGCGATAATGGCGCTCCAAGTCAGTATCAAATAACCTGCGATTAAACGCTTCGGTAAGTCCGTCAACGTATGAATACTCTCTAAGTTGATCGGCTTGCTTTTTATACTTCAGGTGGGTGAGTACGCGATTAAACAGCGTGCGCGCCACGATTGGTTTACTGATGAAATCAACAGCTCCTGCATCCCAGCACATTTCTTGCTGATTTTCTTTAATGTTGGATGTCACAAATATGACGGGAATTCGGGCGGTTATTGGATCTTTTTGAAGCTCCGTACAGGCTTCTATACCCGTTATCCCTTCTAACATCCAGTCCATTAGGATTAAGTCTGGTAATGCAAGTTTTACATATTCCATGGCCTTCTCAGCACTTTCAAAAGCAACTACTTTGCATATATCTTCTAAACATGCGCATAGCACCTTTTGAGTGAGTGGTGAGTCTTCTATTACTACTATGGTACAGTTGTTTAGTTCTACTACGTCTTCAAACATGCTACTGCCTTGGTTTCTGTTGCAGGTTTAGATTAATGTGCTACGTCTCTATTTAAAAAGTAGAGTGTGCTTAAGCGACTATGATTAGTCTTAGCACTAGGCAAGCATTGCACTATAAATAAAGAACCCTACGTAAGATATAGTGTAGACATTTTTATGCTGTAACACACTTATTGCGTAACATTTAAATT
>NZ_JAKEVK010000092.1:0-16922 GCF_022398435.1 Pseudoalteromonas sp. Isolate6
TAAAATGTGTCCGCGGACGGAAAAAGTGTCCGGTTCGGACACATAAGAATGTCGGAAACTGGTACGAAGGAATATTCCCTTATTTATGGACAACAGCTCCGCAACTGTTTAAATTAACAGGAAATAATAATTAAAAGGTAAGTTAATGAACGTTAAACCACTTGCTCTTGCTATCACGGCAAGTTTGTTCACTCTTTCAGGATGTTCTACTTCTAATCTCCAAAAACAAGATATTACAGTTCAGCCAGCAACCGAAGTCCCTGAGCATGCCAACTCGTCTTTTCACGTGGATTTTGAGAAGTTCACTTTAGATAATGGCTTAGATGTTGTTTTTCATATTGATAAGTCCGATCCGGTCGTTGCGGTCACACTCGCGGCACATGTTGGCTCAGCACGTGAAAAGGTAGGCAAAACTGGATTTGCTCACTTATTCGAGCATTTATTATTTTTAGAGTCTGAAAATTTAGGTAAAGGTGGGCTAGACAAGTTAAGTGCTCGAGTGGGTGGCTCTGGTGCAAACGGCTCAACTAACCGAGATATCACGAATTACATGCAAACGGTACCCAATGATGCACTGGAGAAGATGATTTGGGCAGAGGCCGATAAACTAGGCTATTTCATCAACACCGTAACCCCCCCTGTTCTACAACAAGAAAAAGAAGTAGTAAAGAACGAAAAACGCCAGCGCGTCACTAACCAACCTTACGGTCATGTATTTGATGTAATTACAAAAAACTTGTATCCAGCCGATCATCCCTACAACTGGCTACCACTAGGCTCTCTTGAGGATCTAGCTAGCGCTTCTGTCGAAGACGTCAAAGACTTCTATAAACGGTGGTATGGACCGAATAATGTTACGTTAGTGATTTCTGGAGACTTTGATAGTACTCAGGCAAAAGCTTGGGTCGAAAAATATTTTAACGATATTCCAAGAGGACCGGAAGTTTCACCCCAACCGAAGCAACCTATCGTGTTGACGAGCAGCAAAAAACGCTATCATGAAGATAGTTTTGCGCAAGTTCCTCAATTAACACAAGCATGGCCTTCTATGCCGCGTTTTCATCCAGATAGCTATGCAATGGATGTGCTAATTAAGCTGTTAACTGATGGCAACCAAGCGCCTGTAACCAATGAGCTCGTTGAGAAGCAGAAATTAAGCTCCGGCTTAATGCTGCTTGATATCCGCTCTGAATTAGCTGGCGAGTTGATCATGATGATTACCGCCTACGACGGTGTCGATTTAGATCAAGTTGAGCAAGCGGTTGAAATTGGGCTAAAGCGCTTCGAAGCAGAAGCATTTTCACAAGACGATCTTCATCGGGTAAAAGTCGGTATAGAAACTGAGTATTATCGGAATCTATCAAGTGTTGTAAATAAAGGCGTTGCGCTTGCCGATTACAATTTGTTGCTAAATGATCCTGGATACATTAATAAAGAAATTGACTTGATGCGTGCAGTCAGCGCTGACGATATCTGGCGTGTTTATAATACATACCTAAAGAACAAGCCTTTTGTTTCAACTAGTTTTGTACCTAAAGGAAGTAAACAACTCGCTGTTGACACAGCCCAAAAGGCAGTGATTAAAGAAGAGCAGATCAACCTTGAAGATATCAGCAAACTCGATACAGTCAAACCTCTCCAAATTAGCAAAACGCCATCTAGCTTTGATCGTTCCATAGAACCCGAGTTTGGAAAAACTCCGATAATACCAACGCCAGATGTAAAAACAGCCCAGTTAAAAAATGGACTAGAAGTCTTTTCGTTATACAGTGACGAAGTGCCATTGGTTGAAATAAAACTTACTATCGATGGTGCATTGTTACTAGAGTCGCCAGATAAAAATGGCACAGCTAACTTAGTTGCAAATATGTTGACCAGAGGGACAGCAACAAAATCAGCTGAAGAGTTAAACAATGAGATTAGACAGCTAGGCTCAACTATCACAGTAACAGCAGAGCGCGAGCAAATAGTGCTAAAAGCAAGTACTCTGGCACGTAATTATGATGCCACAATGGCATTAATTGGTGAAATACTGACACAACCGAGGTGGGATTTAACTGAATTTGAACTCGCTAAACAAACAGTTACCGGACAACTACAACAATCATCAGCAGATCCCGAAGCCATTGCCCAAAAAGAGCTATACAAGCTTACGTATCCAAAACATCACCCGTTAGCAAATAATACTCTGGGCACAGAGGAAAGTATCTCGAAGATAACCATTGATGACCTAAAAACCTACCACCAAAAAAATATCGCCCCACAATTGGCAAAATTATATGTAGCAGGTGCTGTCAGACATGCTGATATTCAAAAGTCTCTTGAACAACTAATTGAAAACTGGCCCGCATCAAAAGCAACAGTTCCTCTTTTACCTGAGCCAAACGCACTTAATTCTGCAGCAGTATATTTTTATGATATTCCGCAGGCAAAGCAATCGACATTACTCATTGCTCATCCGTCACTTAAAGCAGACCACACCGACTACTTTAATGCGACAGCGATGAATTATATCCTTGGCGGCGGCGGGTTTTCTTCTCGCCTTGTTCAGGATGTAAGAGCAGACAAAGGTTATACCTATCATATACGCTCAAAATTTGACGCTACACCATACTCTTCAATGTTTGAAATAAAATCTAACGTGCGAAGCAATGTCACTTTGGAGTCTCTGGAGTTAGTAAAACAGATCGTTGAAGAGTACGGAAACACATACACTTCAGCCGATTTAACAACGACAAAAAATTACTATTTAAAAAGTAATGCCAGACGCTTTGAAACCTTAACGGCAAAAGTTAAAGTACTTGAACAAATTGGGGCTCTGAATTTGGCAAACAACTTTATGCAGCAACGCAACGAACAAATCGAAAGACTGGGAGTTGAAGACATGAAGGGACTTGCCAAGCAGTATATTCATCCGAATAAACTAATATACATCGTGGTTGGAGATGCAAAAACCCAAGCTAATCGCCTAACGGCGCTAGGACTTGGCGAAGTAATAAGGCTCAATTAACCTCGGTATATATTTAAGTAAAAGAACAAAGTAATAAAGTATGATAAGTGTGAGCTCAGAGTAAGCCCTGATAGCACTTATCATGCTAACTTTAGCATCAAGGTAAAGTAGAGAGAGTGCACTAGCAATCAGATTAAGGGTAAAGTGATGGTTGCTTTGGTGCCGTTACCAATCACTGACGTTAAAGATAATTCTCCACCGTGAGACTTAATAATGTTAGATGCAATTGTCAGCCCAAGTCCCACGTGTTTTTCTGAGGCTTTAGTGGTATAAAAAGGGTCGAATACTTTATGTACCAGCCTGTCTGCAATCCCTTCACCATAATCAAAGATATCAATCGCGAGCGTTTGATCTTCAACTTTCGTGGTGATTTTAATCGCCTTACGCACCCTACCCGAACTTTCTAACGCATTCTTTATAAGGCAATAAATACTGTGTTCTAAAAGTGCTGGGGCACAATGAATTTCAAATCGCTCTCCTTTTTCAAATTCAATAAGGCTCAAATTTGTACCATCTAACTCCAAATTAATCATTACCGAGTCCATAATTTGAGAATAAAACTCCACTTGCTGAAACTGGGTTTGATTACTTTCAAAAAACACACTCAGCTCTTTAACAATCAATTGAATTCTGTCGAGTCCCGAGTGCATTTCAGCCATCACATCATCACTTTCACTCAGAGCCCAATTCAGTTGATACTCTTTTTCCAATTCACTCAGTGATTTTGCACATTCCAAAGAAAGCTGCGAATTATTTACCAAAAACTGCCAAGCTCGATACAACTTAACTAGAGAGCTTTGTACAAACTCTAAGTTACTTTTTAAGTACGCTAGTGGGTTATTAATTTCATGCGCAACACCTGCTGCAAACTGCCCTACCGACGCGAGTTTTTCTGATTGGATTAAGGCTTGCTGCTGCTCAGCAATACGGTTGTATGCGTCTCGTAAAGCTTCATTAGACAATTCAAGTTCGCGGGTACGCTGCTTGACCTTTTCTTCTAACCCCTCATTGAGATTAGTTAATTCGTTGGTTAGCAGTTCAAGCCGATTTAAATCTCGGTAAGAGCGAAGAGAGCTGGTTAGCATGGAGAATAGGCGGGATTTAGTGAGTTCCGTTTTATTTTTATAATCATTAATATCATACCTAAGCATGACCTCATGCTCTGGCACACTGCCTGGCTGGCCTGTGCGAAGTACGATTCTCACCTTATGATTTCCAAGTTCTTCACGTACGTATTGGGCACACTCTAAACCCGCTTCTTCGCTTTCCATAATGACGTCGAGCAAGATTAGTGCAACATCATTTCGATGGTTTAGAATATCAATCGCTTCTTTTTTGCTATAGGCATGAACTAGTTCGAGCGGTTTTAATTCAAACCGATAAGCTGATAACACAAGTTTAGTCACCTCGTGCACTTCTGGCTCATCATCTACAATTAATACTACCCACGGAGATGTAGACTCGTCTAGGTTTTGCTCATCTGGCTCTGAAACGTTCAAAAATGATAGTGGCTGCTGGCTCATGAAAATTGTACCTTCAATCCTATGCTTTAAGAATGGTACATATCCTCTAATTTACCAAGTTATTCGCATCGAAAAGGATCTGGGTTTAGCACTATGATAAGACAAGAAAGCTGAGTGTTATTGGAAACAATGTGTACTGTAGAGAGATCGCTCTTAACAGCACACTAGGTTTGAATTCGCTTAAGCGTTTAGCGCATCTTTATAGTGTTTTCTACAAAGAGAAACATATCTATCGTTACCACCGATCACAACCTGATCACCGTCTGCGATAGCTTTACCGTGCTCATCGGTGCGAAGTACTCGGTTTGCTTTACGACCACAGTGACAGATAGTTTTTAGCTCAATCAATTTATCTGCCCAAGCCAGTAAATATTGCGAGCCTTCAAACAGCTCACCACGAAAATCGGTTCTAAGACCATAGCATAATACCGGGATCCGCAGCTCATCGACGATATCCGTCAGCTCTGCGACTTGAGCTTTTGTTAGAAACTGGCACTCATCCACCAATACACAATCAATTTTATTCTCGGTATGAGCAGACATCAGTAATGCTTTCACATCGGTTTGGCTTTCAAAAACTTGCGCCTCAGCTTCTAAGCCGATACGAGACGCTACTTTGCCCACACCAGCACGGTTATCAATTGCAGCGGTGATAATAAACGGGCGCATGCCTCGCTCTCGGTAGTTAAATGCCGACTGCAATAAAGTCGTAGATTTACCGGCATTCATTGCCGAATAGTAAAAATAAAGCTGGGCCATAATAGATATTTCGAAATAAAAATTCGCGCTAGTTTACTGGCTAACGATTAAAAGATCTATTGCTTATCCATTTGGCTAGGTTGTGAACGCAAATACTCACTATATAAGGTGTCGAGGCTAATAAGCTGACTTGCACGCCACACTTTCCAGCTTAACTCAGGGTGCTGCTGATAAAACTGTTCTGAAAATGCCATAAAACCAAACGACGTTTCCAACGGAGGAAAAACCGCTTCTAAGTGGTTAAAGGGGGGCGATAATGTGATTGGCATATTACCAATTTGGCAAAGGCCAATAGTTGCATCAAGTAATTCATTTTCAACCAGTGCAATAGCATGCTCTAACGAGTCAGTTTCGAATATGGAAAAATGCTCGGGCATACTTTCGCGAATAGCATAGCCACGAGGGACTGCGAGTTCTATTTCTGTGTTCAGGTTTAATGTTGCTTTACTCGTTTTACTTTTGAGCAAACAAGTGCTGATCCGATTAATTGCATATTGCTGCGCGATAGTGCCATCAGAGTTTTTTGGGTATGCCATCAGCGACTCTCTAGATTCACGATGGCTTGCAACTACAGCATCCACTTTGCCATTTTCCAACTCATGTAAACAACGACTCCATGGCTTTCGGGTGTATGTGAAGTTCACCTCTTTCACATGCAGATCTAGCTGTTGTACGATTTGGATCGTAACACCTGGATTTTCCAATGGCACAGTTTGTCCTGCCCCATGGATAAAGGGTGGAGCATGTTTATCTTCATAACAAAAGCGAATCTCTGCCGCCATACTGGCCCACGAAGCAAAAACGTAAAAGGCGATAAATAGCAGTCTCAACTCTCACTCCAAACATCAAACCATCGAAAGAACAACGATTGACTACTAAAACTCGTTGTTCTTTCAAGTATACTCTATTTTTTGAAGCTCACTCCCTCGTGTTGCAACAACCACTCTTTCGCTTCAAGTCCACCAGCATATCCTGTTAGCTTTCCATTTGCACCAATAATGCGATGACAAGGCACGATGATACTAATTGGATTTTTGCCGTTCGCAGCGCCAACAGCACGGACGGCATTTTTGTTACCTAAGCGCTCAGCTATCCAGCCATAGCTATGCGTTTCACCAAATGGTACTTGTGCCAACACCTGCCAGACTTGCTTTTGAAAGTGTGTACCATCGACATCGAGCGCCACATCAAAGCATTGACGTTTACCAGCAAAATATTCAGTTAACTGTTTTTTTGCCATTTCTGTATGGAGATTTTCCCCTTGCCCGTAGCGTGTTTTTGGAAAGAATCCGACATATCGTAAACCATCATTGGAGGCTTGTATTATCCACTCTCCAGTGGGGGAGGCTAATGTAGTTTCAATCATAATTGTTGCCATAGTTGAAAAGTTAAATAAGAACGGAATGGGGCACATTTTTCGATATTTATTGCTGTTAAGGATTTTTCCATTGCTTTTTTGACCCCTAGATCCCCCCCCAAGTAAATGTCTGGATGACTCAATCCGCGCATTTTTGCATAATCGACAGTCCACGGACCTATACCTTTAATATTCAGCCAACTATCAAGCTCAACATGTTCCGAACCAACGTATTGCTCAGCAAAAGCTTTAATAGCCGCTTTCCGCCGCGCCGGCATTTTGAAAAAGGCAAGATCACTATCAAATACGGCTTTGGGTTTGGGGAAGTAACGCATACCATTTTCGGCTGCCTCACCAAGTGTTTCAACCAATAAAGCAAGTAAGTTTCTCGCTGCTTGAACACTGATTTGTTGGCCCAAAATAGCTCTCATTCCCGCTTCAAACTCACTCCAGATCCCGGGTAATCTAAGCCCTTCTTGTAGCGGCAAGCCAGGCGCGGCTTCACGAAGATGGGACTCAATAAAGCAGGTGTCCGCATCTAAATCTAACACACGTCTTATCTGTGCAATCATCGGAACTAACAAAGATAAATCGCAGAGCACGATATCCACTTTAAAGCGATGGTTTTCAGGCTCGATAGTCGCGCTGAAGCGCCCTGTTTCACCTTGTATCATCACGGTTCGCCCATAGCTATATTCTGTTAACCACTCGATACCTGGCACAATTCTCAGCGCCAAAAACTGCTGCATTTTTCCCCAGTTGTACGGCGGTCGATAGGACAAGTAAATCGCAATGGCTGAGCCATTACCCTCATTTTTTCTGAGTTGACTTGGTGATAACTGATACAGCTTCTGGAATGCATCATTAAAGCGTCGCAATGAGTTAAACCCGGCGGCAAACGCAATTTGTGTGACAGCAAGATCACTTTGCTGTAATAGTTGCTTAGCTAAGTCACATTGCTTATAAAGTGCATATTGTTTGGGGCTCGTACCAAAATATTGATTGAATACTTTATTTAAGTAACGGACCGAAATACCTAACCTATCGGCTAAGTCTTCTGTCGAGTGCTGTATTAAAGCACCCTCATCGATTAACTTTTTGGCTCTGACTGCGGTTGTTTCCGTGCCAAGCCATGCATAACTGCCCGGTGCGCTGTCAGGGCGACAGCGAATACAAGGCCTAAAGCCTGCTTGCGCAGCATTGTGGGCAAATTGAAAATACTCTACATTCTCTTCTTTTGCAGCAGGTGCTGGGCATATTGGCCGACAATAGATGCCGGTGCTCTTGACTGCAACAAAAAACAACCCATCAAATCTAGCATCACGACTATTTCTAGCTTGAGAACAAATTTCTGGTGTGTACATGACTTTCGCTCGTACTTCGTTTTCACTCAGTCTAATCGCTATCACTATAGCAAACTAGCCATTTTTGGTACTCAACCATGTTTGCGGTATTAATGAAAAAAGCCCACTAAGGGGCTTAACTAACTGAGGAAATAAGAAAAGTACTAACCTATTGCTTGATTATATCTTCGCTCGACTTCAGACCAATTGATGACATTGTAAAAAGCGGCGATGTATTCTGGTCGACGATTCTGATACTTGAGGTAATAGGCATGTTCCCACACATCTAAACCTATTATTGGGGTGTGCTGATCCATATAGGGGCTGTCTTGGTTGAGACTACTCGTCACCGCTAACTTGCCATTTTCATCCACAACTAACCATGCCCAACCACTGCCAAATCGACTGACGGCAGCGTTTGTAAATTCAGTTTTAAAGCTATCAAAACCACCGAGCTCACTTTCTATCGCTTGTTTTAACGGCCCATCACATAAAGGCGCATAATTTGAAGTCATAATTTGCCAGAACAAACTATGGTTATTGTGCCCGCCGACATGTTCTTGCACTGCTTTTTGTAAATTTTCAGGTAACGTTTTAATGTTTCTCAGCAACGTTTCGGTGTCTTTACCTGCGAACTCCGTCCCCTCTAACGCTGCGTTTGCTTTATTTATATATGTCTGATGATGCAAAGTATGATGGATCTCCATCGTCTTCGCGTCGATATGCGGTTCTAATGCATCATATGCGTACGGTAACTCAGGTAAGGTATAAGCCATTCGACCTCCAAATGTTAATGTAAAACGCGAGAATGCAGATGTGTTACCTGCATCGCTTCGTTAATTTGATGAATAAGCTCGGGTAAATGAGGATAACGTGTTGCAAAATGAATCAACTCTTGTCGAGTTTTATGCAAATGATGTAAGACGATAGGTGCAAGTTCGTTGTTATATTCAAGGTAGGTTGCATGTATTTTAAGATGGATTGCGATAAGTTGCTGGCACGCCCTATTTGGTTGGTCAAGCGCAATAAAGGTGTCGGCTAGATTATGCGCGGATACGACGACGGCAGGTAAACTGTGCTCTATGGCATTCATCACGACACTGTCTTTTTGGCATAATAAAAACTCATCTAAAATACCTGTCGCGAGTGTCAATGCAACCTGATATTCGTCACGTGCACGCAGAAATATTTGCGCTTGATATGCTTGATTACCTGAGAGTATTTTAGCTTGCCAAGGTGACAACACTGAAGATAACGTGCAAACTCCACTTGCTAAGTGGTTTGCACTAAGGTCCATGCGATTTTTCATATTTTACCCTCTTACCGAACTGGCTTACTTATGCAAGCAAACCAGTATGAGCTATTAAGGCACTATACGATCACAAAAACATTAATGCAAACCATTTTCATTTGTATTTAGTTAATTTCTACACACTGGTGGGTTACCAAAGATTCCTCGGTTAATTCAAGTGTGGTATGCGACAATCCAAACCGCGACTGTAAACCCGCTTTTAACCGCGCGAGCGTGCTTTGGTCGCTCAAAGACATAATGACAACTTGCGCCTCTAAAATATGTTCATGTTCATTGAGCTGCCATACATGAATATGACTTACCGTCTTAACATTCTCTTGAGTCTCAAGGTATTCCTTAATCTCTTGAATATTGACATTATCTGGCGTTGCCTGCATGAGAATTCTAATACTACTTTTACTCAGTTCGACGCCATGGAAAATCACGTACGCGGAGATCAACACGGTAGCAATAAGATCCACCACATACCATTGATATAAGATGATTAATGTTCCAGCCACGATCACCGCAACGGAAGCCGCAGCATCGGAAACATTGTGAATAAACGCCGCACGAATATTTAGGCTGGTTTTTGCACCAGCAGAATAAGTAATAAGCGCTGTGATAACGTCGATAACTAACGCCAAGGCTGCGAGCCACACCACTATCCAACCATCAATTGGTTCGGGGTTTAAAAATCGAGAAATCGCCTCAAATAGCAGATAAATCCCAACTACAATGAGTGTCGCGCTATTAATTAACGCCCCGACTATTTCAGCACGTTGGTAGCCATAAGTGAGTTCGAGTGAGGCCGGCTTTCTTGCAATTTTTTGCGCAACTAACGCGATAATAAGCGCACCTGCGTCACTTAAATTATGTAACGCATCAGCAACCAAAGAGAGACTGCCTGAGAGAATGCCACCAACGACCTGTGCGACACTCAGTAGAATATTAACAAATACGGCCCAACCGAGCTTGTTTCCATGATGGTGATGATGTGCGTGAGACATACTCACTCCTATTTACTGACTCGAATAAGGGGCCACTTTCAGTGGCCCCGACGCGTTACAAATTTTTAATTTGCTTTGAGAATAGTGGATAAAGTGCTGGCAATACAAACAAAGTCAGCAAGGTTGACGTTAATAATCCACCAACAATTACACTGGCAAGCGGCCTTTGAATTTCAGCGCCCACTCCTGTCGACAACAACATAGGAATAAGGCCAAGGGCTGAGGTGATCGCAGTCATAAGCACGGGTCTAAGCCTTGAAATTGCTCCCTCAAAGACACCTGAATGAAGCGATTCTCCCGCAGCCAATCGCTGGTTTATGCTCTCAACCATGACCACACCATTGAGTACCGCGACACCGAATAAGGTGATAAACCCAACCGAGCTTGGGACCGATAGATATTGTCCTGAGATATATAAAGAAAATACTCCACCAATGACCGCCAGCGGCACATTCACTAAAATAAGCGCAGCCTGAGCCAGTGAACCAAATGCGAAGTAAAGCAAAAGTGCTATTAGCGCCAAGGATAGCGGTACCACGATTGCCAAGCGTTTTTGTGCTCGTTGCTGGTTTTCAAATTGACCACCGATTTCAACACCATAACCTGTTGGTAAGTCAACTTTACTATCAATAGCCGCGCGAATATCACTTACTACACTGCCCATATCTCGACCTTGCACATTCGCTTGGATCACCACTCGACGTTGAACGTCATCTCGTCTTACTTGCGGTGGACCAGATTGATATTCAACATTCGCAACATCAGCCAACCGGATCCACGCCCCTGAACTTGATTGTAAGCGTATTTCTTCAATGGTTTGCTTGCTTTGACGGTACTTAGGTGCCAAGCGGACATAAATATCATAGCGTTCGTTACCGTTGATGACCTGCCCCGCTTTACTGCCACCAATGCCATCTTGCACTAATGCCATAACGTCGCCGACAGCTAAACCGTAGCGAGATAACGCTTGACGTTTTGGGGTGATGATCAGCTGCGATTCACCTGCTATTTGTTCAAGTTGTACGCCCTCTGTCCCTTCAACTTGCGCCACGGCAGCCTCAATTTCCTTGCCTTTTTTTGCAAGCACAGCTAAATCCGGGCCAAACAGCTTAATCGCCAACTGCGCTTTAACGCCTGAGAGTAATTCATCGACACGCGTCGCAATAGGCTGTGAAAAATTAAACAGTAAGCCGGGATAAGCCGATAGCTTTTGTTCCATCAAAGCTTGTAATTCGTAGCGATTATTTGCGCTTTGCCACTGTGCTACTGGTGCAAGACCAATATAGATTTCAATGTTATTTACCGGTTCAGGATCGCCACCTATCTCCGCTCGACCAATTCTGCTTAGCGCGTAGTTTACCTCAGGAAAAGTGAGCAGCATTTTTTCCAGCTCAGGCGCAACATTCAGCGCGGTTTCAAGACTGGCGGAAGGTGCCAGCGTTACCCTTAGGTTGATGGTGCCTTCTTCAAGTTCAGGGACAAACTCGGTACCAATTTTAGTGAACGTAAAACCGGCTGCTGCCATCAATAATATGACGATAGCCATCAACAACTTTTGCCTATGCAACACTCGATTTAACGTCCAGCGGTAGCCTTTTTCTAGCGCGACGAGAATAATACTCTCTCGCGCTTTAACACCGTGTTTAAATAAGTAGGTCGCAAGCGCTGGGACAATGATAAGGGCAACAAATATCGCCGCAATAACAGCCAAAATAATACTAATTGCCATAGGTTGAAATAGTTTAGCTTCAACCCCTTCAAAACTAAATAACGGGGTGAACACCACTAAGATGATACTGGCAGCAAAAAAGATTGGTCTTGCCACTTCCTTTCCTGCGAGCTCAACAATGAGTCCTACAGAGAAGTCATCACTTTTCTTTTGCCTTGTTAGGTGTTTAAAGATGTTTTCTACCATCACCACTGAGCCGTCAACTAACATCCCTATCGCGACTGCGATACCGCCTAGCGACATTAAGTTGGCCGAGACGCCAAGCCACGCCATAACCACAAGTGCAATAGCAATTGAAATAGGAATTGAAATAAGCACCAAAAAAGTCGCTCTCAGGTTCATTAAAAACAGCGCGAGCACCACAACGATAAAAATAAATGCTAGTGCCAAGGCTTCAACGACAGTTTGTACTGCTTTGCTGATTAAATCAGACTGATCGTAAAACGGCTCAAACCTTACCCCTTCAGGTAGTGCTTTATTAATCAGTTCCACGCGGTTGTTAATGCTATCAATGGTTGCTTTGGTGTTTGCTCCCATTCGCTTGAGCACTATGCCTGTTACGACTTCACCGAGCTGTTCCACTTCACCAGAGGCGCTTTTTCTAGACATCGTCACAGCGCCTTGACGGATTTCTCCACCAATCGATACAGTGGCAACCTGAGCCACAGTCACGACCGTGCCATCTATGGTTTTGACGGGCACGTTGGCAATCTCCTCGATCCCCTTTTCCCCACTTTGAAACCAGCCAGTTCCGCGGATCACCAACTGCTCTTGACCACGCTCTAAATACCAGCCGCCGACATTTTGGTTATTACGCTCAATGGCTCTCACCACATCTTGCTGAGTGAGCGCATAAGCCAATAGCTTATTTGGGTCGATATTGACTTGATACTGACGCACATCGCCGCCAAAGGCCAATACATCAGTTACCCCGTCAATTGGCATAATTAACAGCTTAACTACCCAGTCATTGAGACTACGTAAGGCCATTGCATCATATTCAGAGTTCGTCTCGCTTATCAGCATATATTGAAATACTTGACCAAGCCCTGAGGTATTTGGCCCCATTTCTGGCGTACCCACACCGCTTGGGATCAACTCCTTTGCAGCTTGGAGGCGCTCAAATACCAACTGTCTGGCAAAATAGATATCTGTGCCTTCCTTAAATACCACCGTAACGCCAGAAAGACCTGTTTTAGAAATTGAACGCACTTGCTGCACATCAGGCAAGGCATACATCACAGCCTCAATTGGATAGGTGATTAACTGCTCAACCTCTTCTGCTGCTAGTCCCGGCGCTTCAGTATTCACCGCAACCTGCACATTCGTTACATCGGGAAACGCATCTAAGTTGAGTTTTGGAATAGTCACGCTAGCAGTTGCCGTGATAACGAGTAAAAAAAGCATGATTAGAAGCCGATTGTTTACAGACCAATCGATAATTCGATTAAACATGATGAGGCTCCTCTTAATGATTATGTGGATCGAAGCCTGATTTGGCTTGTTCTGACGCAATAAAGAACGCTCCAGTTACGGCCACGCGCTCACCCACAGCCAAACCGATAACTTCAACCTGAGCGCCAAAGTCTTCACCTAAAGTCACTTCTTTGGGATGGAACTCGCCGGGTGCTTCTTCGATGTACACCACCCAATCACCGTCAGGACCGCGACTTAACGCGTCTGCAGGTAGCGCAATGGTTGGCTCTTTTGACGGTATGATAAAGTTGACGTTTACAAACATCCCTGCGTGTAGCTTGTCGTCACTATTTTCAACCAATAGGCGGATCTGTCTGGTTCGAGTAATGGGATCGATAGTATGCGCTGCTTGGATAACACGAGCCGCATATTGCTGATCTTCTATGCCAATCAATGCTTTAGAGTTAACCGCTAACGGAAGTTGAGAGTTGGGCTGTAAACGGGCTTCTACCCATAGCTCGCTTTCATCAGTGATTGCCATTAAAGTTGTGCCAGAAGCAACATGCTGGCCCTGAGTAAAGGCATCTTGAGTTACCACTCCCTCGCGCTCAGCAACGAGCGTATATTGGCCAAGTTCACTGGCGGGCTTAGTGGCTATTTCTTTAATCTCTTTTTCTGTTACTCCAAGTGCCAACAACTTTGAATAAGCCGAACTAAAATCGGCACTTGCTTGAACGCGTTCACGCTCACTGATGGTTTCTTTACTTAACCGTTTGACTCTATCCCATTCTGTTGAAGCGACCAAATACTGCGCTTGGGCCTGCGCCATTGCCTCTGAGAATAAGGTGATAAGTGGGTCGTTAACATTAACCATAGAGCCAAGCGTAGTGTGTCGCTTTAACACGATTGAATCGGCTCTTGGCGATACTAAATAGCTGGTATAGCCATTGGCTTTTACTTCTCCAGGCGCAAAATAAAAGCGCTCATGGCTTTCCAGCTTGACTTCTTTGGTCTGAATTCCGGCAAAACGCATCTGCTGTTGCGTCAGTACGATAGCATTTTCTTCCTCTTCATGTTCTTCATGACCGTCGCCGGCATATGTCAGCGAGCTAAAAAGCGTGTTCACCGCGAAATAGATGGAGAAAATTTTAAAGTTTGTCATTCGATACTCTTTTTACTCAAGAACGTAAGTTGACGTTCAAAACCGTTAGCTTGTTTAGCGAATCGCACCAGGCTGTACTTTTACGGTGTCAATTCACGAACAAGAATGCGCTTCTCAGGCCAACGTGAGTTATCTGTAATCAACGTCAATAACTGAGAAGGAGTAATACCAATTGATGTTAAAGTAGCTCAATTACCTAATACAATCGGTATAAACGGAGTAGGCAGTATCACTGAAAGCAAAACAGATAAGCATAGAAAACAGGCCTAGTTGTTTACTCACAAGCACGAATTTGCGCTAAGTTGGGTTTATCAATTTACTCATTAACCTAACTCAGGTTAAGTTAAATTGAGGTCACGCCTTCAATGATAACCGCTACTTAAGCGATCGGTGGACGGTGTGCTTGCTCTACAAAAGCGCGCACTTTAGTATCTGATTGAGGATAAATTTCACTATTGGGTCGCATTTCAAAGGGGATCAAAGATCTCAAAATGACTAAATTCAAATGCGTACCGCTACAATGGCCACAGTGGTGGCAGTCTTTTGTATGATGTCCGCTGGAGTCTGCTTGCACATCTTCAGCATGGTCGTGAGTATGTTGGAGGTGAGACACTTCGATTTGATGGAAGCTAGATTCAGACGCGAATACACTTACGGATTGCACCGCAAGTAGAAGCGTCACAAAAATCAGGATTAGCTTATTCAAATCAATATTTCTCTTTAAAACAAAAGATCGTTGCCAATTTATCACCTGCACGTACCCTGTCAATAGTCGCACTAAGCTTTAAGTCTTATTTTTTACTGGCATTACTGATCCTACTCAAAATGAAATAACAATAATTTGTATTGTCAGGCCAAAACACCAACTTAAATGCGAATTATAATCAATATATAACACACTGTTTTATAAAGATTTTTCATTGACACATCAAAGAAATCCGTTAGACTAGCCGCATATTCACAGTTTGAGGTAACAGCATGCAAGGTAAACAAAAAGTCATCGACGCGTTCAATAAGCTATTAGCCAATGAGCTTGCAGCTATCGATCAATATTTCATCCATTCACGTATGTACGAAGATTGGGGTTTGAGCAAACTATACCAACGCCTTGAGCACGAACGTGAAGAAGAAACAACACATGCAGATTGGTTGATTAAGCGCATTCTTTTCTTGGAAGGGGTACCTAACATGACGAAACGTCGTGATCTACTCATCGGCCAAGATGTTAAGTCTATGATGGAAAACGACTTAAAACTAGAGCTTGAAGTCGTCGAATGCGTCAAAGAAGCAATCAAAATCTGTGAAGAAGAGCAAGATTACCAATCTCGAGAAACACTTGAAAAGCTGTTGTTTGATACAGAAGAAGATCATGTTTACTGGTTAGAGCAGCAAATTCGACTGATAGATCTTATCGGCGCTCCAAATTATATCCAATCTCAGCTTTAATAAGGACTCTACAAATGCAAGGTGATAAAGAAGTAATTGTCGCGCTTAATAAAGTATTGGCCAATGAGCTAGTGGGCATTAATCAGTACTTTTTACATGCACGTATGTTTAAAGACTTTGGCTTTAGTCAATTAGATAAAGCGGATTATAAAGTTTCAATACAAAAAATGAAAAATGCTGATCGTCTTATCGAACGAATTTTGTTCTTAGAAGGCCTTCCTAATTTACAAGATTTAGGTCGTTTAAAGATTGGTGAAAACAGCGCAGAGATGATTGATTGCAATATGGCATTTGAGCAAGTGTCTTTGGTCGACCTGCAAGCAGCAATTAAATTGTGTGAAGAAAAGCAAGATTACATTAGTCGTGAAGCGTTAGATAAAATCCAAAATGAGCAAGAAGAGCAGATTGATTGGCTTGAAACTCAGCAGCACCTAATTAAAGTGATGGGAATAGAAAACTACTTACAGTCTCAACTATAAGTATCTAATTGAGGTTGCGTGATGATGTATTGTTACGCAACCTGCTCAGTGACATCAACAATCTCAATCAGCTTTTCATTTAAAATTTTCTTCGCACAGTTACAACACTTTCCACACTGTTTACCAACAGATAATGTCTGGCTAAGATCACGCATTGAACGAGCACCATCGTCTATCGTCTCTGCAATCTTTTTATCTGTAACACCATGACAAATGCATACGTACATAAATGATAACCAATCTCAAACTCATTAACTACAAACAAGTTTAATCTAAACGATAACAATTATCAACACATACCTTAGCTATAAATGCGAATTATTTTCCTTTGTAAGCTGCCGCAACAACTTAGTTATTTACGCTTCGTAAAACGTCGTGCTCAAGCCAACGTTTATTT
>NZ_JAKEVK010000093.1:0-16567 GCF_022398435.1 Pseudoalteromonas sp. Isolate6
ATCCCCTAATCCCCTACTTACCATAGAAGAGCATCTTCCCCAGACTCGCAACGTTTTTTCATTTTAATAGACCGAATGCAAGCAACTCAAAGAAAAAGGTCATCAAAAATTCATACCTTTATTGGATCAGCGCAAATAAATATCAAGAAAGGCGCTTGCATTAATCAGTGGTATATACCCTCATAGCTATTTGTCACGTTTATTTTGCTAAATCTATCCATTGACCCTTAGTAAGTTCACTTAACTTCTGCGGATTTAGTTTAAATACGGAATTGGGGGTTCCCGCCGCGGCCCAAATCTCCGCATACCGATTTAAGTCTTCGTCTAATATTGTATGAACTGATGAATGATGAGCGACTGGTGGTACACCGCCTATTACATAACCAACTTTTTCACGTACAAAATCCGCATCAGCTTTGGTAAGTGTAATACCTGTCGCTTTTTTAACTTTGTCAGCGCATACCATGTTAGAACCAGAAGCGACAACGAGTACTGCTTCACCGGTTTCTCCATGTTTGAATATTAGTGACTTTGCGATTTGAGCAACTGAACATCCGATAGATGCTGCGGCATCTGAAGCTGTACGAGTTGAGCTAGGCATTTCCTGAACTACAAAGTCTTGACCATTTTTGGACAAAAACTCCTGCACTTTCATCGATGCAGGCTTCAATTCCTTTAACATGTATTCGTAACCTCATTAATTAAACCTTAAATATAACACTGTCTAAAAGTCACACTGGATTGTAGCAAAGTAAATTGATAGGTAGATGCAAGATAACTTTTCATCTTAATTATTTTATTTAGATTCCGGCACCTTTTATGAATGGAATACTGCTAGGGCTGCCTTAATAAACTCCCCGTCCTTCCTTACCTATCACAAGGTATCAAACTTGTGAGCTGCGTTCGATAGGGACTTCACTCCTTGTGTTATTTCGTCTTCGAGGTTGTTGGACAACCGTGCACTTAGTGCCGAAGGTTTTGCAAAATAATAGCCTTGTAAAAAATCAGCCCCTATTTCCCGAAGGACTTTGGCTTCATGTTGGCTTTCGACCCCTTCAGCAATGACTTCGATACCGTTTTCATGAGCAAGCTGAATTAGGTGAGACACAATGCTCCTTTTGTGTTGATTGATATCAATGTGCCTGACAAGATCCATATCTATCTTAATATAATCTGGCCTTAGCTGTGCCAACATATTTAAACTCGACCACCCAGAACCAATATCATCCAGTGCAACACCAAAACCACAACTGCGATAGAATGCTAGGATCCCTCTTAAATGATTTACATCCCGAGCTTGGTGCGTCTCTGTTACCTCAAATACAATGTCTTGAGGTTGAAATCCCAGCTCACTAATTGCTGAGGCTGTCGAACGTAAGCAATATGACGGGTCATAAATGCTTGAGGGGTTGAAATTTATAAATATTTTCGAGTTCAAATTCGCTTTAGCGGCATGCTCTACAGCAGACTTTCGTGCAATCAAATCAACAGAAAAGAGCAATCCGCTCTGCTCGGCTAAATTAAAAACGAGGTTTGGCGGAACCATGTTGTTTTCATCATCGAACAATCTAAATAGCGCTTCATTAGCAAACACATCTAGGTTTCCCGGTTCTGAATATGCTCTCACTATGGGTTGAAACCAGCTTTGATATGTCTCATTTTCTATCGCAGTTTTTATCCACCGCGCTTGATAACGGCGAACGAAAGTTTCAACACTGGCGACTCGACTAATTGCATTGATATCTGGATGACCTTCTTGTGCCATGGTTGTCATTTTAGATTGGCCAAATTCTGGACCAGCTAAACAGCCACCAATGTTGTGTAAAAACGTAGAAAGTCCATTTTTATTCACTTGAACCATAATGCATCTATTTGCAACCAACTCGGGATTTAGTGCCATCTCGGTGCACATTTTCAGCAAGTTTTGTTCTGCATTACCTGTCGGTAGGAAAAACCAAAAGTAAGTTGTCTCAAAAAAGTATGACTCAATTGCTTCACAATCTGCGCACCACATATCACCCTCCGTACTTAATGTATTTTGCTTTTTACGAAATGCCCCAACAGTTCGCTCACAAAGAGTGAACTTAATTATAGAAGATGTCGTATTGTTCGCATGTTAAATAAAATGTATCGCCAAGGGTTTCGGTTTGAAAAACAGTTCACGAAAAGTCCCATCATCAAGGTTGAGCCGCCTTGCTCATTTGGGTGGATTGGCAGGTCAAGTTGCATCAAATATGTTATTTGAAGGCGCAAAGCAGGCGCTTCAAGGGCAACCTGTAAAACGAAACGACCTATTGCTACAGAGCAAAAATATTGATGCAGTTGCGAAGAAGCTGAGTCACTTGCGCGGTGCCGCAATGAAGTTAGGACAGTTACTTTCAATGGATGCTGGAGATCTGCTACCGCCGGAGCTTGCCATGCTGCTTACTCACCTGCGCGCAGACGCCATGCCAATGCCACATAAGCAACTTATTGGTGTCTTGGAACATGAGTTAGGGCATAACTGGCTCGATAAGTTTAGTCATATTGAACTAAAAAGCTTTGCACAGGCGTCGATTGGGCAAGTGCACAAAGCCATCACCGAGAATGGGCAACCTCTTGCAATCAAAATACAATATCCAGGAGTGGCTCAGAGTATTCATAGCGATGTAGACAATGTCGCGAGCCTAATCAAAATGACAGGGCTGCTTCCTAAAGGGATTAATATTGCCCCTTTAATCGAGGAAGCAAAATCGCAGCTTCTCGCGGAGACCAATTACCAATTAGAAGCAAACTATCTACAGCAGTTCGCCAGCGGACTTTCTAAAGACACGCGCTTTAAAGTCCCCGCTGTGTATCAAGCGCTGGGTAGCCAGCACATACTGAGTATGGAGTATGTCTGTGGCGAGCCGCTTGCAGAGGCCGTTGCTTTACCACAATCTGTCCGCAATGACATCATGACCGCATTAATTGAGCTTTTCTTTATCGAAATGTTTGAGCTTAAATTGATACAAACAGATCCTAACTTTGGTAACTATTTATATAACAAAGACACCCACCAAATCGTGTTATTAGATTTTGGCGCAACACGTATTGTTAGCGACGCTGTTAGTGTTGGGTATAAGAACCTGTTACAGGCAGCGACAAAGCAAAACCGTGAAGCTGTTAAACAGGCTGCATGTGACATTGGATATTTTGATACTGATATTGCACCCGAGTACTGTAACGCAGTTATTGAGCTGTTTTTACTTGCAACAACTCCACTTCGGTGTGACGGCCCATTTGATTTTGCTAACAGCCAGCTAAGCAAAGAGATAAGTGAAAAAGGACTGGCTTTAAATAGCCACTCCAACCAGTGGCACACACCACCTGTAGACGCATTATTTATACATCGAAAGCTGGCGGGGTTATATTTAATCGCGGCAAAATTGCAAGCTAAAGTAGACTTAAGCCCATTACAAAAATACCTCACCTAAGCTGTGGGTAACCAAAACAGCTGCTAGCGTCGAAGCTGACTTTATTGGCATTGCATCATGTCTATCACGCTTTCTTTTCTACCAAGTAATGACAAAGCATCACTTCACTATGGACTGCAAGTCCTAAAATCAAAAAACATAGCCAAAAACCTTATTAGAACGAACACAGCCAATCATACAAAATTGTATTCTGAACACTTTGGAAACTGCGTTATGCTATAGCTAAACGACCAAACAAACCGCACAATGAAGATATTGCTTGTAGAAGATGACCACGACACTGCAGAGTTTATTTGTAATGGCTTAAAGCAAGCTGGAGAATCAGTGGATCATACGCAGTGTCCAAAAGATGCAATAATAAAAGCCTCTACCACCTCATTCGATGCCATTATTTTTGATAGGCTATTGCCGTCGATGGATGGCCTAGACGCAGTAAAAATCCTTCGAGCGAGCAATATCTTAACTCCTATCATTATGCTAACGGCATTAAGTGACACCGCAGCACGGGTTGAGGGCTTGGAAGCTGGTGCAGACGACTACTTAGTTAAACCCTTTGCGTTTGTCGAGTTACATGCAAGGCTAAAAGCACTGTATCGTCGCAAACCAGCTGCGCAAACCGTGAATGAATTGCAAGTTGGTTGTGTAAAACTACTCAGAACATCAAGGCAAGTATTTAGAGGTGAAAGCGAGATTGAGCTAATGCCAAAAGAGTATCAGATTTTGGAGTTTTTAATGCTTCACCCTAATCAACTGGTTACCAAAACTATGCTGCTAGAACACGTGTGGGGATTTAGTTTTGACCCCAAAACCAGTTTGGTTCAAACACATGTCAGCCGCTTACGTAACAAATTAGACAAGCCTTTTAACAGTGAAGTTATCAAAACCATTCGTGGCAGCGGCTACTTACTCTCTGAACAATAATATGAAAACAAACACTCAAAAATACCATTTCGTGCTGGCGCTTAAATTTTCTTTTCTATGTTGGATACTAACATGTGGTCTAGCACTTTTAGTATCGCACTTTGTGTCTCAAAGTGAACAGTCCAGACAACAAGCCGAAATGCTTGAACGTGTTGAGGAAGCGGTCGAGCTGTATCACACCGAGGGGTTAGCGTCTTTAGTAGAAGTATTTGAGTTAGAAGAAAATGAAATTTGGACAAAAGAAGAAACGCAGGAGCATTGGCAGGAGGAAGGCTGGCTTATGGCGTTATACCAAAAAGACGTGACAATCGCTGGTGGCGATTTGGGTTTTGAGCGAGCAAATACCTCAAAGTCGCAGCCACAAACTGAAATAGACGAAGAAACACAACCCATTTTTTATCAGGCACAGCAAATCAACGATGGTCTTCATTTACATCTATGGCAGCGTGTTGACCACGATGTTGTTATTGCCCAGAACGCCAGAACCCAGTTTATTGTGTGGCTATCGATATTTTGCTGGCTGCCACCTTTGCTCATCTTTGTCTATTTTAGACAAATGCAAGGCAATACCATTGCTAAACTGAGTCAACAGCTCTCTTTAGTGGCTAAAGCACCTGAGCTACATCGCACCATAGCAAAAAGCGATGACCCACAGCTGCTACAATTATGCAGTGTGATCAACACGATGCTCGACGAAATTACCAAACTCCATCACAATATCAAAACAATGTCTGTGGGAGTTGCCCATGACCTTAAAACGCCCCTAACCCGAGTTGCAAACCGATTGCAATCGATGGAGCAAGACATAGATGATCCCGTGCAATTAGCCGTTCACCTTGAAAAGGCCTGTGAAGAATTAGAAAAAATCATCTCGACTTTTAATAATTTAATCCGCTTGAATAGTATTGAATCTGGAAAATATCAACAGGGCTTTAAACAGGTTGACTTATCAACACTGCTTTTAGATCTAACTGATAGCTTCACTCCGGTATTTGAAGACGCAGAAAAAACCTTATCCGTCTCGATATTGCCAAATATAACCTGCTATGGAGATGCTGATTTGCTCGCGCAATTGGTCTGTAACCTGTTAGAAAATGCACTTGAATATACTAATCCAAAGGCGTCTGTGTGGATCAGGCTGCAAAGTCACTCATCTGGCGTGTTACTGCAAATCGGTGATAATGGCCCCGGCATCGCAACATCAGACCAAGCACATATTTTCGAGCGCTTTTATCGTGCCGATACGAGCCGCTCCTCTTCAGGTAATGGGCTGGGGCTTAGCATTGTCAAAGCAATCTGTGACATCCATGAAGCGCAGATTTATTTGCTTGAGGGTCAACCGGGTGCTGTATTTAATATTGAAGTGCCAACTCATTAATCGACTGAGCTAAGCTTTGACTTGGTTAGTTTACAATTTTGTATGATTACGCACGCAAAGTTGTAAAACACCAAAGTCAAAAATCATCCTACACTCATCACTTATCGTTCACTATTTGAGTTAAGTTATGAGAACAATCATTAAATACTTTTCAGTTTGGTGTGTGTTTACCCTAACAGCGACAGGCTGTGGCGGTGGCAGTGCGCAAGAAACTGAAGTCGCACCAACTAATCAGCATACCACTGATAACACAGAAATTACCGAACCATCGCAACCTATTGCAATGGATAATGTGTTTGCAACACCACAAAGTACGGCCTCGTTTTTACACCAAACGACTTTTGGCGCTACACCACAACAGCTCAACACACTTGTCGGCACATCTGCCTCCAAGTGGTTCATCGACCAAATAGCACTAAAACCAAGCTTGAAAATGAGCTCAGTTGCAAAATATACCCCCGAAGATGGCGGTTTTAATACGCTCTTCGTAGAGTCAACAAGTATTGGGTTTTGGCAAGATGCCATCACTGGCGAAGATCAGTTGCGTCAGCGAGTAGCTTTCGCTTTATCTGAGATTTTGGTGGTTTCTAATGCCGGTGGTGACGAACTCACTGACATCCCAGCAGCAGTAGCACGATTTCAAGATATACTCATCGAACACGCCTTTGGCAATTATCGAGAGCTGATTGAGGCAGTGACTTATTCACCCGCGATGGGAACTTACTTAACATATTTAGGAAATCAAAAGGGAGACGAGCAAACAGGCAGGATGCCTGATGAGAATTATGCTCGGGAGATCTTACAGCTCTTCACTTTGGGTCTTGTTGAGTTAAACCCAGACGGTAGCGAGAAACGCGATAGCAATGACCAAGCCATTGAGTTGTATACCAATAAAGATATTACTGGCCTTGCCCGTGTTTTTACTGGGTTAGTGCTTGATGAGTCAGGCGCCGAACAAGCCGCTCAAGAGGAGTACGCGCTACCTATGGTCGGAGATCCTGAACTACACTCGACTAAAGCCAAATCCTTTTTAGGCTACACCATAGCCGCTGGCACCGATGTCAACCAATCAATCACGCTCGCATTAGATCATATCTTTTCGCATTCTAATGTTGGCCCATTTGTGGTTAAACAGTTAATCCAACGTTTAGTAACATCAAACCCTTCACCTAGCTATGTTGCTAGGGCAGTAGAAAGCTTTGATTCTGGTAGCTACGTATTGCCCGATGGTACCAAAGTGGGTGCTAACCAACGGGGCGACTTAACCGCAACGATTGCTGCAATTATCTTTGATAAAGAAGCAAGAAGCGAGAAAACAGCGCGCAGTGGCAAGTTAAGAGAGCCAATATTACGATTTACGCAGTGGGCGCGAGCCTTTGAGGTAAAAAATATTACACCCGAGTATCAAGAGCCACTATGGGATACTCGTTCAGCAAACGCGTTAAATCAACACCCCTATCGTTCAAGTAGCGTATTTAACTTTTTTCGCCCGGGTTACAGTGCACCAGGAACGCTAATATCGCAAAATCAACTAGTTGCACCTGAATTCCAAATTACCAACGCCTCGTCAATTCCGGGTTATATTAACTTTATGACCTATTATATTTTTGGCTATCAACAAGATGTTGATGTAGCTGATTTACAAGCAGATTATGACGCCGAAAATATACCGCTTGATGCTCGTCAAGCTGTATATAGCTTCCTTGCAGACTATGAATACGAACTCACTTTGGCAGATGACCCAAAAGCGCTATTGGCTCATTTAAACCTACTCCTAAGCGCAGATCAGCTCACTGAGCATACAGTGAATAAGATCACCCAAATTCTTGAGACACTACCAATGGAGGAACCACAAGATAGCCTTATTCGAGTGCAATGGGCGATTTTACTCGTGATGACCTCAGCAGATTATTTGATTCAAAAATAGGACTAGACAAGATGAAAAGACGTGATTTTTTGAAACTAAGCGGTGCGACCATGATGTCAACGTCCTTGTTTTCGTTGAGTCAAGCCGTTGCGGCAGCAGAACAAGGTGAAGATTACAAAGCACTTGTTTGCGTATTTTTATACGGCGGAATGGACTGCCATGACACGATTATTCCTCTGGATGACAGTAACTATCAACAGTGGGCAAAACACAGATCCTCACTACTCAATGCTTACCCTACACCAAGAACACCACAAAATTTGCACGCCCTCAGTACTCCCTCTCGATTTAATCAACGCAAATTTGCTTTACCCCCAGAAATGGCAGGCCTTGCGAAACTCTACGGTCAAGGGCAACTGTCTGTAATTGGCAATGTTGGACCATTACTTGAACCTGTTAATGCCTCTCGCTTGGAACAAGTCACAGCAAGCGTACCTCCCCGATTGTTTTCTCATAATGATCAGCAGTCAACTTGGATGTCTGGTAAAACAGAGGGAGCACAATTTGGTTGGGGAGGGTTAATTAATGATGCGCTTATCAATACAGGAAAAACGCAGCAGACACCTTTTAATGCCATTACCACAGCCGAGGCTGATCTGTGGTTAACCGGCAGTAATACCTTTCCATACCATGTGAGTGATGGCAAAGCTGGCATAATAGAAATCTTAGAAGAGTTCGACAACAACCAAGCACTCGCTGACTACTTTGCGGGCAAAGAAAGCAGTAGTAGCAATAACATACTTCAGCAAGACCTAGATACGCTTACTCGCAGCGCCATGGCGGCAAATTCGCAATACAATGATGCCATTGCCAATACAAGTTTTACTTTACCACAGTTTCCTCCCACACCATTGGCACAACAGCTGAAGAATGTTTGCCAAAGTATTGCAACAAGGCAGCAACTCAACACCAAACGACAAGTGTATATTGTGGGTATGGGTGGATTTGATACTCACTCAGGTCAAGCTCAGAGCCTACCTAAACTGCAATCAGCGCTTGATGGCGCACTTGTGGCGTTTAATACGGCAATTGCCAGCTTAGGGTTAGAGAAGCAAGTAACTTTATTTACTGCATCTGATTTTGGTCGCACCCTTGCTGTCAATGGTGATGGTACCGATCATGGCTGGGGCGCCCATCACTTTATTATGGGTGGTGCAGTCCATGGTGGCACTATTTTTGGTGATATCCCTCCTCCAGAATTAAACCATGCCTTTGATGCTGGAAGCGGAAGGCTCATTCCCACCACAGCTGTTGACCAACTGGCTGCGAGCCTTGGTAGCTGGATGGGGGTAGACGACAATGCACTGCTGCAGATTTTCCCAAACCTTAAAAACTTCTCTGGTAAACTCAGTTTATTCAAAGCATAGATTCTATTCGTAATTAAACACACAAGGATGTGCTGCTATGCTCGAGAACGCTATCACTAATATGGGCGTGAAGATCAGCGTATTTTTAAACCCCATTAATCTATTACACATAGCAGAGGACGACTTAAAAGTAATTTAGGCGGTGGCAAAATTGCGTAACTGGTGTAAATACTGTACTCTTGCCCGCCGCCTACTACAGAGTAACAAATCATGAGCTTTAGCCACCTAGGTTTAGCCCCAGAAATAAATCAAGCCGTTGTCGAACAAGGTTACGACAAACCGACTCCCATTCAAGAGCAAGCCATTCCTGCTATTTTAAAAGGCAGAGACGTGATGGCTGCGGCGCAAACGGGAACGGGCAAAACTGCGGGCTTTACATTACCTTTGTTGCAAAAGCTGATTGCCGGCACTAAGCCTCGTGCGAATAACGTGCGCGCGTTGATTCTAACGCCAACCAGAGAGCTTGCTGATCAAGTATGGCAAAGTGTTGAACTCTACAGCAAACACCTTCCTATCAGCTCTGAAGTCGTTTACGGCGGTGTGAAGATCAACCCGCAAATGATGAAGCTGCGTAAAGGCATTGATGTTTTAGTGGCAACACCGGGGCGATTACTCGACCTTTACCAGCAGAATGCTGTCAAATTTGATGATCTTGAAGTACTGGTATTGGATGAAGCCGATCGTATGCTAGACATGGGCTTTATTCACGATATCAAACGCATCATCAAAGTATTACCAAGCCGCAGACAAAATTTGATGTTCTCTGCAACTTTCTCTGAAGAAATTAGAGCTTTGGCGAAAGGATTAATTCATGATCCAGTAGAGATTTCTGTAGCACCGGCAAATAGCACCGCCAAAAGTGTCACTCAGTGGGTGTATCCAGTAGATAAAAGTAAGCGCACCAACTTACTCAAGCATCTAGTTCAAACGCATGACTGGCAACAAGTGTTGGTATTTACCCGCACCAAACACGGTGCCAACCGCTTGGTTAAGGATCTAGAAAAAGCCAAGATCAATGCCGCAGCAATCCATGGTAATAAAAGCCAAAGCGCTCGCATGAAAGCCCTTGCTGGTTTTAAAAATGGTGAAGTACGTGTGCTTGTTGCCACTGATATTGTGGCGAGGGGCTTGGATATTCAAGAGCTGCCCCATGTCGTGAACTTTGACCTGCCAAATGTTTACGAAGATTATGTTCACCGTATCGGCAGAACTGGCCGCGCTGGTGCAACGGGTGAAGCTATCTCATTTGTTACCCAAGAGACCGCAAGCGATTTATTTGGTATTGAGCGATTAATTCAACAGTTGGTGCCGCGTAAAGTGGAACCTGGGTTTGAACCGCAACTTGCCGTACCTGAGTCAAAACTAGATACGCGCCCAATCAAGCCGAAAAAGCCAAAGAAACCGAAAAAGCCAAAGGCAACAGACGCTGAACAAGCAACTTCCGCTCAGCCGAAAAACAAACCTAAGCAAACCTCAGGTCCTCGCAACAATAAGCTTAGTGCTAATGGCAAACCTGCTGGTAACAACAATGGCAACCGCAGGCGTCGCCCATCACAGTCTACCAATAAGCCAAGTTCTTCAGCCCCAAGAAGAAGTAAGCCAACTCAGCGAAGCCCATCAAGTAGTAAATAAAACACACAAAAAAGCCCTACATATAAGTGTGGGGCTTCTATTTTCAATCAAATTAATTAGCCGACTATTTTTTATTGAAATAATCAAAAGAATCATGTAAAAACCCTCCGCGAACAAATGTAAAAAAGTGTTCAAACAAGTCATTCTTCTCATTCAATGGAAGCATAATAACAACGACTAAATAGGGATTTAGTGTGATCAATCAAAAATATCACCCAGCTAAAACATTTGCTTTGGTATTGGGCACTGCTACTTTTTTAAATGGTTGTGCCACAACTACATCAAAGGTTGTAGAAACACCAAAAGTAGCAAGCTACAACACCCAGTATACTGGAGAAAAGAGCAAATTAGTGGTCGGTAACTTCGTCAACCGTTCAAGTTTTCAAAATGGTATCTTTTCTACAGGTGATGACAAACTTGGGAGCCAAGCAAAAACTACGTTGATGAGCCACCTGCAACAAACAAATCGCTTTAGAGTGCTTGATAGAGCCAATCTAGAAATGCTCGCACAAGAAGCTGCGCACACAGGAACAAAACAGTCTATTACTGGTGCAAAATATGTGGTGACAGGCGATGTCACCGAATTTGGTCGCAAAGCCATAGGCGATAAACAGCTATTTGGCCTATTGGGGAAAGGTAAATCGCAAATTGCTTACGCAAAAGTAACCCTTAATATTGTGGATGTAACCACATCAGAGGTTGTTTACTCAGTGCAAGGGGCTGGTGAATATAGCTTGTCTGAGCGTGAGGTTATCGGCTTTGGTAGCACAGCGAGCTATGATTCGACTCTAAATGGTAAAGTACTAGACTTGGCGATTCGTGAAGTCGTTAATAAGTTAGTCAATGGACTTGAATCTGGCGCTTGGGCGAACTAGGGATTAACGAAAATGAAAAAATATATTTTAGCGTTGTTGGCTTCACTCGTACTTGCAGGTTGTAAAACCACTGAGCCACTTTATTACCACGGAGAATACAGCAAAGCCGTATATAGCTACTTTAAAGCAGAAGATGTGACTCTTGAAGAGCAAATCAGCATATTACAAGAAATCATTCAAACCGCCGAGGCTAAAAGTAAAACAGTTGCACCTGGCGTTCATGCTCACTTAGGCATGTTGTATTTTGAAACAGGGAATGCCCAACTTGGTAAACAACATTTTGAAACTGAAATGGTGCTGTTTCCAGAGTCTGAGCACTACATCTCGTTTTTACTAAAGTCTGCAGGAGTATAATATGCGCCACACCACACTGACACTACTGCTTTTAGCACTGACATTGATCACAGGTTGTGTGAGCACTCCTGAAGGGCATGACTACTCTGCATTTAGAACAGCGGATCCACATTCTATTATCGTGCTACCACCAATCAATAACACACCCGAGGTAATTGCGCCTTACAGTTTGATGTCTCAAATTTATCATCCGATTGCAGAGTCGGGATACTATGTTTTTCCAGCGGCAGTTGTTGAGCAGACATTTAAAAATAATGGTCTCACCGTTGCCAGCGATACCCATGCAGTTCCGGTAACTAAGCTTCATGAAATCTTTGGCGCTGATGCTGCGCTCTACATTACCATTGAAGAATATGGTACAAGCTACGTTGTGGTATCGAGTGAAACGGTTGTGACAGCTTCCGCAACGCTCGTTGATCTAAAGAGCGGTAAAGTGCTTTGGCAAGATAAAGCATCAGCATCTTCGGCAGAAACTCGAGGTAACAATGGTGGTGGATTAGTGGGCATGCTAGTGGAAGCTGCACTCAACCAAGTGCTAGAAAGCGTCACGGACAGAGGGTTTGATATCGCGGCTATTGCCTCCAACCGTTTACTATCGTCAGAAGTCCACAATGGCTTACTTCACGGACCGCGTTCGCCTAAATATGGTCAACCTGCTGTCAGCGAAAAAACCAAATAGCCTGATTATAAATGCGCTGCTCTTTGCTATGTTGCAGCGCTTTTCTTGTACTAAACAAAGCGTGTAAGCAAGTGTAATAGAATATAACGCACTACCTCCTAAGCTAATAGAGCCGATACATCTTGCGGCATCAACATTAAAGGAGCTAGGCTATGAATAAGTTCAAGTTACTACTATTGACTGCATGCAGCAGTACATTTCTAGCGCATGCCGGTACGCAATATTTGACCCAACCTGCAAGCAATATCACCCAAACATCTGCGCAATTAAATGGTTATTCCTCCTCAACTATCGGCCTAAGTGGCGAGATTTTTGATTATGGCACCACCACAAGCTACGGCAGTAGTATCTTTGCGACACCACCTGGAGTAAATGGCCCCGTAAGTGCTCAGATTTCGAACCTAAGCTGTGGGACTGAGTACCATTTCCGCTTCCGTGGAGATCCAAAACCACCACGTACCACAATCCAAGGGGAAGATCTCACTTTTACTACGTTGCCTTGTGGCCCAACCAACTACGCTAATGTGTCGTTCGAAACTGGCGGACAATATTACTTTGTGGCTGAAGGTAACGGCGGCAGCACGGTCAATGCAAACCGATTAGCCATAGGTCCTTGGGAGCAATTTACCCTTGTAGATATTAATGGCGGAGACCTTAATAGCGGTGATGAAGTTCATATTCAGACTACATCTGGCTACTACTTTGTTGCCGAACAAGGTGGTGGAGGTGAACTAAATGCCAATAGAACCGCGGCCTCTATCTGGGAAACGTTCACGATTGAACTGCCAAATAGTCCCGGTGCGCTCATCCAAAACGGTGATAAAATAGCGCTCAAATCTGTCAACGGCTACTATGTACAAGCTGTTGGTAATGGTGGCTCGGGCGCAAATGCTGAGCCGACGGTTATTGGCTGTAATGCGACCTACCCTTGCTCATGGGAAATGTTCAAAATCATTTTTTAACGCACTTGTCCGTGGTAAAAAATTTTATCACGGCCTTACACGCGCTATCCGTTGGAGCCATGTTATAATTGCTGTTTTAGAACTACAGAGACAGCGACTTTGACTCAGCCACTTTTTTCAAGCACCCCACTTTCCAGCGCCTTACTTGATAACCTCACTTCGTTGGGTTATCACACCATGACTGACATTCAAGCACAAACCTTACCGCTTATATTGGCGGGTAAAGATGTCATTGGCCAAGGCAAAACGGGCTCAGGTAAAACCGCCGCTTTCTCTTTAGGACTATTACATAATTTAAACGTGAAACGCTTTCGTGTGCAGGCGCTCGTGGTATGTCCTACTCGAGAGCTTGCCGATCAGGTTGCGGTTGAAATTCGCAAGCTTGCCCGTGCAATCCATAACATCAAAGTATTGGCGCTGTGCGGCGGTGCTCCTATGGGGCCGCAAATTGGTTCTCTTGAACACGGCGCGCACATCATTGTGGGTACGCCAGGACGTATTGAAGAGCATCTGCGCAAAGGCCGTTTGTCGCTAGATGAAGTCAATACCTTTGTACTAGACGAAGCAGATCGAATGCTGGAGATGGGTTTTGAAGAGTCATTGCAATGTATCATTGACCACTGCCCTAAAACACGACAAAACCTACTTTTTAGCGCAACTTACCCGCCAAAAATAGAGCAGCTTGCGCAGCATATCATGAAAGATGCAGCCAAAATCACGGTTGAATCAACCCACGATGATAGCTCAATTGAACAGTACTTTTATGAAGTCGACAATAACGACGCGAGACTGCCAGCAGTACAAAAACTGTTAATGCAATTTCAACCTAATTCTGCGGTTATCTTCTGCAACACCAAGGCAGAATGCCAGAACGTATGTGACAGCCTATATAGTCTAGGTTTCGATGCTGCTGCACTTCATGGTGATTTAGAGCAAAAAGATCGTGACCGCACATTGGTTCGCTTTGCGAATAAGAGTGTCACCATTTTATTGGCAACGGATGTCGCCGCTCGGGGTATCGACGTCGATCACGTCGATATGGTGATCAACTACCATATCGCCCATGACCCAGAAGTACATGTTCACCGCGTTGGCAGAACTGGACGTGCAGGCAATAAAGGGGTGGCGTGCTCTTTGATGAGCTATAAGGAATCACATAAAGTAAACGCCCTCGAAGACTATTTAGGCAAAACCATTGAACCCAATACCTTGCCAAGCGATCAAGTATTAAATAACAAAATTAACCGAGCACCGATGGTAACCATTCAAATCGACGGCGGTAAGAAGGCAAAATTAAGACCGGGTGATATCTTAGGTGCACTGACCTCAAATCAAGCGTTAAAAGGTGACCAAATCGGTAAAATCAAAGTCACTGCGATGTCATCGTACGTTGCAGTTGAGCGCAGTGTTGCCAACGTAGCGCTTAAAACAATTTCAGAAGGGAAAATGAAAGGCCGTAACTTTAGAGCTCGAAAAGTAACAAAATAACAGATAGCTTTGCTTTTCCTACGGTGGTCAACTTTTCCCTGACCACCGCAATTTTTAGATTAACTCAGCAATTTCTCGCCTATTTATAACTTATTTCACACTACAGGGGTTTAAATCTGCGCCATGATCCCAAGGTCTTAGTTAAGCAAACACTTTAAAGGAGTTTATCTATGAAGACCTTAATCATTGGTGCCAGTGGTCAAATTGGAAAAATGACGACAAAGACAATGCTGGAACAAGGCCACGACGTTGTGGCGTTAGTGCGTAATAAAGACAAGTTGGCAGATATTGAATCTGAGCAACTCACTATCACTGAGCAAGATCTTGAGAACGATTTTAGCTCTGCTTTTGACAACGTCGAGCAGGTAATATTTAGCGCAGGCTCTGGTGGGGAAACGGGTGCGGACAAAACCCTACTGATTGATTTATGGGCCGCCACTAAAGCTATTGATTATGCTGTGAAAGCAAACGTTAAACATTTTATTATGGTCAGCTCTATCGGTGCCGACGATCCTGATAACATTGAAAGTGAAATCAAACCATACTTGGTAGCCAAACACATGGCCGACCAACATCTACAAAGAAGTGTCGTAAACTACACCATCGTTCGGCCAGGTGCGTTACAAAATGAGCCTGCAACTGGGGGATTCTCCACTTCACGCCCTGAAAATAGAAAAGATGCAGTGATAAGTCGAGAGAATGTCGCAGATGCGCTAGCTTATCTTGCCACTCGGCATCCTCAGAATCTAACGTTTGAACTATTTAACGGCGATCAGTCAGTCGAACAATTACTGTCCTAGTAAAGTAACAATGTCTCGGGGTTTAACACCTCGAGGCAAGCCCATGTGCTTTAAGTTGGATAAGTGTTAAAAATATTTACTGCTACACCCACATAAAAAGCTTGCTTTAAAAAAAACAATTCTATAGTATTCGCTACTTGCTTTAACTTCCTCTCAAAATAGAGCAAATTCCAAGTAATGCCTCCTTGCCTTGATCCAGTAAGTCCGCATAAAAATACAAGTAGAGCTTAATATAGTCAGGCGAAAATCAAACCAATCAAGAAAATTGGTATAAGCTGTCATACCCATGTCGGGTTGTTGCGAGGACAGCGTCTTCTGTTCGCTAAACTGTAATGAAGCTCATCTACTATCAAAAGCATCAGCTAATTTGCTGTGCATTATAAAAGTGAGTTTTATTATGTCATATACATATAACGGAACAGAGATCCGTGTTGAGCAACCAATTCGCTCGATTTCGGTGAACAAATCTAAAGTGATCTTTGCTGACGGCACAGGCCGTAAGATCACACAATTCGCCAATGGCGGCGAAGCACGTCAATTTCTGAGCTGGTTAACTTCAGCACATTGATTGTGTGGTAATACCAATTTGACTTAATACTTGCTCAATTTGAAGGAGTAAATCTGACGCTAACAGCGTTAAAAATTTCTTATTTAGAACAACTAAATAGCAAAATTTTTGCCTGGTTATCGACAAGATTTTCTCGCCTCAAAATAGACCACTTAATTAAG
>NZ_JAKEVK010000094.1:0-16523 GCF_022398435.1 Pseudoalteromonas sp. Isolate6
ATTAATGCCTTTCTAGCAGCCCGTTTTAGCGCTGACTGCGTTGAATTCACTTCCAATAGCCAGATATTGGTGCGTAAATTCTCCTTGCCTACAGGATGTAGGTACCTTAGCGAGAGCACGACGCGGAAGCGGTGTTTTCCCTAAAACTTTCTGGCTAGACAAGGAAAAACTAATTTATTCTTTAGAAACAATGAGTTGAAATATTTTTTATCCAAACCGCAGGTTAATAAGCAAATTGTTGAAGCTGTGCTTTTATGAAATGAAGAATTAAAAATTTGCGACTTTCGCTTTACAAATCGCTTTTATATCTGAGGGCGCAATAACCACTTCGACTCCCCGCTTACCTGCACTGACATAAATTTGCTCGAATGCTAAAGCACTCTCGTGAAGTAAAGTTGGCAGCTGTTTTTTCTGTGCAAACGGGCTTATTCCACCAATTAAATAGCCAGTAACCTTTTGCGCGATCTGATGATCTGCAAGCTGTGCTTTCTTCCCTTTACATACTTTGGCAAAAGCTTTTAAATCAACTTGTTGCGTGGCAGGAGAAACGGCTACATGCAATTCACCATCAACGTCAATCAACAGTGTTTTGAACACTTTTTCTCGGTCTAGATTGAGCTTTTTCGCAGCTTCATTAGCAAAATCATGATCGTTAGGGTCGTGCTCAAATTGCAGCACTTGGAACGCCACTTTCGCCTTCTTAAGTAGATTTATTGCAGGTGTCATTACAAACTCCGTTTAGCAGGCATCAGTTATATCAAGAAATAAAGATTCATGCTATCGCCTTGCGATAAGGCGCACCAATCGCCAAAACAAAAATGCCCGCTATCGCAGCGGGCATTTTCAAACAAGTTCGGGTTACTTGGTCAAGTCATCAAAGAACTTCTTAACGCCGTCGAAAAAGCCTTGAGCTTTAGGGCGATTCTTACCGTTGTTTTCACCCATAGACTCTTCAAACTCTTGAAGAAGCACTTTTTGGCGCTCGTTCAAGTTTACTGGCGTTTCTAGGACAACTTTACAAATTAAGTCACCTACCGCACCACTGCGCACAGACTTAACGCCTTTACCACGCATACGGAACATTTTGCCTGTTTGACTTTCTGATGGAATTTTCAGTTTCGCACGGCCATCTAAGGTCGGTACTTCAATCTCACCACCTAGTGCCGCCGTTGTGAAGCTAATTGGCACTTCACAATATAAGTTATTGCCATCGCGTACAAAAATTGGGTGCTCTTTCACACTCACTTGTACATATAGGTCACCAGCTGGCGCACCATGTGCACCCGCTTCGCCTTCTCCAGATAAGCGAACTCTGTCACCCGTATCAACCCCGGCTGGGATCTTAACATTAAGTGTCTTCGTTTTCTCTACACGGCCCTGTCCGTGGCAACTGTTACACGGGTCTGAAATGATCTGACCTGTACCCTGACAGGTTGGACAAGTTTGTTGTACCGCAAAGAAGCCTTGACGCATTTGTACTTGACCTGCACCATGACAGGTTGTACAAGTTTTAGGCTTAGAACCGGCTTTCGCACCACTACCATCACATGGTTTACAGCTCACCCAAGTTGGCACTTGGATATCAACTTCTTTCCCACGTACCGCTTCTTCAAGACTTAACTCTAGGTTATATCTTAAATCCGCACCACGCTGTTGTCTTGATTGACGACGACCACCGCCGCCACCAAAGATATCACCGAATACGTCCCCAAAAATATCGCCGAAGTCGCCAGCGCCGCCAAATCCACCATGACCAGCACCACCACCTTGTTCGAAAGCTGCATGGCCGTATTGATCATACATCTGGCGTTTTTGACTATCAGTCAATATCTCGTAAGCTTCTTTTACTTCTTTGAATTTCGCTTCGAGTTCAGCGTTACCAGCAGTACGATCAGGGTGATATTTCATTGCAAGGCGTTTATACGCCTTTTTAATGTCACGTTCACTGGCGTCTCTCGCAACACCTAATACTTCATAATAGTCAGGTTTAGACATTTTTATCACACTACTCTTTCTTGGCAACTTACATCGTTGCAAACTCTGCCGAGCCCTGTCGCTTGCAAATTAATGCCAGACAACAGTCTAATTTATAAACACGTAGGGCGCGACAAGCCATACAGCCAGCGCGCCCTCCTTCAAGACCTACGATTACTTGTCGTCTTTAACTTCTTCAAATTCAGCGTCAACTACGTCGTCGTCTTTTTTCGCTGAACCTTGTTGGGCACCTGCATCACCGCCAGCTTGTTGAGCCTGCGCTTTTGCTTGAGCGATTTCCATAAGCTTCTGAGATTTCTCTGCTAGTGCTTGTGTCTTAGCATCGATTTCTTCTTTGCTGTCGCCCTTGATTGCCGTTTCTAGCTCGCCAAGTGCAGCTTCAATTGCTGTCTTGTCATCAGCTGGAAGGTCGTCACCCGCTTCTTCAACTTGTTTGCGTGTAGCATGAACAAGCGCATCAGCTTGGTTACGAGCGCCAACTAGCTCTTCAAACTTTTTGTCCTCTTCAGCATTTGCTTCTGCATCACGTACCATTTTCTCTACTTCATCGTCACTTAGACCTGAAGAAGCTTGGATTGTGATCTTCTGCTCTTTACCTGTATCTTTGTCTTTCGCAGATACGTGTAAGATACCATCTGCATCCACATCAAAAGTAACTTCGATTTGTGGCACACCACGTTGCGCCGGGCGAATACCTTCTAGGTTGAATTGACCTAGAGATTTATTATCGCTTGAACGTTTACGCTCACCTTGTAGTACGTGAATTGTTACTGCTGACTGATTGTCTTCTGCTGTTGAGAAAGTTTGCGACTTTTTAGTAGGAATAGTCGTGTTTTTCTCGATTAGCGCAGTCATTACTTGACCCATAGTCTCAATACCTAGAGATAGAGGACAAACGTCAAGTAGTAGTACGTCTTTCACGTCACCCGCAAGTACACCACCTTGAACAGCAGCACCAACCGCTACCGCTTCATCAGGGTTTACGTCTTTACGAGGCTCTTTACCGAAGAACTCTGCAACTTTCTTCTGTACAAGTGGCATACGTGTTTGACCACCAACTAGGATGATATCATTGATGTCGCTTACAGAAAGATCAGCATCTGCTAGTGCACGTTTTAGCGGCTCGATTGATTGCGCAACTAAGTCTTCAACTAGTGACTCAAGTTTTGCACGAGTTAGCTTAACGTTCATGTGCTTAGGACCTGTTGCATCAGCAGTAACATAAGGTAGATTTACCTCAGTTTGCTGTGCAGAAGACAGCTCGATCTTCGCTTTTTCTGCTGCTTCCTTAACACGCTGCATCGCTAGCGGATCAGTTTTTAGGTCGATGCCTTGGTCTTTCTTAAATTCTGCAACTAGGTAGTTGATAACGCGGTTATCAAAGTCTTCACCACCTAAGTGAGTGTCACCGTTAGTTGCTAGAACTTCAAACGTGTGCTCGCCTTCAACTTCATCAATCTCGATGATTGAGATATCGAATGTACCACCACCTAAGTCGTATACTGCAACAACGTTGTCACCTTGTTTCTTATCCATGCCGTAAGCAAGTGCTGCGGCTGTTGGCTCATTGATGATACGCTTAACTTCAAGACCTGCAATACGACCAGCATCTTTAGTTGCTTGACGCTGTGAATCGTTGAAATATGCAGGAACAGTGATAACGGCTTCTGTTACTGCCTCACCAAGGAAATCTTCAGCTGTTTTCTTCATTTTCTTAAGAACTTCAGCTGAGATCTGAGGTGCAGCTCTTTTCTCACCACGTACCTCAACCCAAGCGTCGCCGTTGTCCGCTTTTACGATGTTGAAAGGCATGATGCTAAGGTCACGCTGTACTTCTTCATCTTCAAAACGACGACCAATTAGACGCTTGATAGCATAAAGTGTGTTTTTAGGGTTAGTTACCGCCTGGCGTTTCGCTGGCTGACCTACAAGTGTTTCACCATCATCTGTAAATGCGATAACAGAAGGAGTTGTGCGGTCGCCCTCAGCATTCTCAATAACGCGCGGCTTATCACCATCAAGTACTGCTACACAAGAGTTAGTAGTACCTAAATCGATTCCAATAATTTTACCCATGAATCATCTCCGACTTCAAAATTCGTTGTTCAGTTAGTTGATTTGATAAATAAGGTCACCGATTTGTAATTCAAGCGTCACAACTAAAAAAAAATGAAAAAAATTGAAATTTTTTTGCTTTTCGAACGTTTCGGTCAAAAAAGCACCCTTAATTGCTTATTTTGAAACAAGTGAAGAAGAAAATACGATGTATTTGACGCTTGATTACCTGGTTAGACCAGTTATGCTAAGTGCAACATAATAAAGAATGAGAAATGACAACATGACGTTTGATGAAATTATTCAGTCGGAGCATTTACAGCAAGCGCAAACACAAATGACGTTTCCTGCAAGTTGGTGTCAAGGCCGTACTGCGTTTGGCGGACTGTCTGCTGCAATCGCGGTGCAAAGCATGAAGCATCAACTGACAGAGCCTCGTAGATTGCTCTCTGTGAGTGTAAACTTTGTAGGGCCGCTGCTAGAAGGCACACCATTTACAGTTGCAACTACCATTCTGCGTAGCGGAAAAAATGCAACGCAAATGCAGACGCAGCTGATCCAATCAGGCAAAGTTTGTCTTATTGCTATCGGTTGTTTTGGCAAGGATAGAGAATCCGCTATCCAAGTTACAAATGTCGATATCCCTACTCTTTCAGCTGTTAATCCAAAGGCAGTTCTTCCATACCAAGAAGGTGTGATGCCTGCATTTTTCCAGCATGTCTCGCTCAATGCTCAGCAAGGCGCTTTGCCATTTTCCGGTGCACCATCTTCAAACCTAGGTGGCTGGATGCGATTTAAAGCACAAACTACATCGGTGAATGAACTACATACACTGGCTCTTGCTGATTCATGGCCGCCAACATTACTTCAGATGTGTAAAGCGCCAAGCCCCGCCAGCAGTATGTCTTGGTACATAGAGTTTTTGTGTGATATTTCACTCGACTCAGAGTCTTGGCTGGGCTTTGAAGCCGTTACTCACCATAGCCAAAATGGTTATGGTATCGAAGATGCAAAAATTTGGTCGCAAGATGGCAAGCTGCTCGCCCTAAGTCGCCAAACCGTCGCAGTATTTGATTAACATTGATAAATTTGGGCACATCAAGCAAACTAGCATAAAAGGAAATCAACGGATTTTTGTGTGATTACAGCTTGCCCTGAATGCGATACGCTTGTTGAAATAGACTCTATCGAGTCCCAAAAGCGTGCGGTGTGCCCAAACTGTCGATGCGTCTTATGCCATGTACAAGGACGCCAAAACCAATTAGTACAAGCCTTCAGCTTTTCTGCTTTATTATTCTTATTCGCAAGCTTATTTCCAGACTTTATTTCCTACACGCAACACGGTATCACTCAAGTTGTGAGCCTCTGGCAAGCGCTCATATTGTTAGCTGAACATTACAGCTATTTTCTCGCTGGATTATTTGCCTTCACTATTTTAGTTATGCCTGTTGCCGTATGCTCGTTGCTAATACTTGCACACACCGAGTATTGGCAAATCATCAATGCGCACAATGCTAGGCATTTAGCAAAATTACTCTCAGCACTAAAACCGCTTAATCTCACCGATATATTTTTAGTAGCCGTGCTCGTGAGCGCTTTTAAATTAATGTCTTTCGCTGAATTGGAGATGGGCCTTGGATTTTGGGCTTATATTTTATTCGTTTTGTGTTTTATTGAAGCCCTCTCACTTTTTGATCACGAGTATATGTGGCGTAATCAGACTCAATGTAATCGTCACTTAGTGGAACCGAACAATTTATCTTCCACGCTAAAACGTTGCAAGGTTTGTGGCTTTTTGGGGGAAGGTGAAAAGTGTCAGCGCTGCTACGCCAAACTAAAATACCGAAAGTCTCAATCTACGCAAAAAAGCTTAGCTTGGATGCTCACCAGCGTCGTGCTACTTGTGCCAGCTAATTTTCTACCCATCATGGATACCATTAGTCTTGGGCTTCATACGCCTGCGACTATTTTTTCAGGCGTTCAAGTGCTTTGGGAAGCCGGTTCTTACCCCGTCGCAACACTTATTTTTCTCGCAAGTATATGTATTCCTATCGCAAAAGCGTTACTATTGAGTTACTTACTAGTAAGAGTTAAAAAACCCAAAGACCCAATCACAGCAACAAAAGTGTACCGCTTACTCGAATTCATTGGCCGCTGGTCCATGATTGATGTGTTTGTAGTGATTATTTTAGTGTCTCTGGTGCAACTTGGTACGGTGCTAAATGTAGAACCAGAAATTGGTATCGTGTTTTTTACTTTGATGGTGCTTTGCCAAATCGCTGCCGTTAATAGTTTTGATCCAAGATTATTGTGGGATAAAAATAATCAATGACTACTCAAGCTGATATAGAAGACAAACCAAAGTTTTCAGTGATATGGATTATTCCAATTATCGCGTTGCTCATCACAGGCTGGATGTTATATCAACATCAGGCAAATAAAGGCCACACTATTTTTATAAAAATGACTGATGCAGATGGCATTATTGCCGGCAAAACTGAAGTGAGAGTAAAAAGCGTTAAAGTCGGGTTAGTGGAGTCGTTAAAGCTTGAATTAACACAAAACGCTGTGGTTGCAAAAGTTAGGATTTTGCAGCCCTATCGTGATTTATTGGCTGAAGACTCTTCGTTTTGGGTAGTAAAACCTCGAATTGACGAATCCGGCATCTCAGGCATGAATACGTTACTCTCTGGCGTATATATAGAGCTTTCTCCTGGTGAAGCAAAAACACGCTCGAGCATCTTCACCTTAATGGATGAGCCTGCATTAATTGGCTCAGAGGTACACGGAAAACGTTATCAACTTGTGGCTTCTGATGCTGAAGTTTTAGACGTTGGATCCAGTATTTTTTTCCGCAATTATAAAGTGGGTCAAGTTGAGTCAGCGCATTTTAGTGTTGAAAGCTTGAAAATGGAGTACGGTATTTTTATCTATTCGCCGTACGATACGCTCATCACAGATAATGCTATTTTCTGGGTGAGTTCCGGTATTGATTTTAAGCTATCAACAGAGGGCGTTGAAGTTTCGACAGGATCACTGGCAAAAATGATCAAGGGTGGGATTTCTGTTGACTATCCACCAACTATGCCGAGCGGCACAGTAGCGCTCGAAAATAAAACCTACGCTCTACACAAAAACTTTTCGATGGCTTTAGAACAGCGATTTGACCATTTTGATTATTACCTTATTGAGTTTGAGCAATCAATTCGGGGTCTTCGAGCTGGTGCACCAGTTGAGTACCGAGGTATGCGTATTGGCACCATAGAACAAGTACCAGCAACCGGTGTTAGTGACGATCGGCCCTTATACTTTCAGCAAAACAACACCTCCGTACCTGTATTGGTTAAAATTGAGTATGGCCGCATCTATGAGGACGCACAGCTTGCACAAGCATATTGGTCAGAAAATATAGACAAATGGATTAGCAGTGGTCTTAGAGCATCACTAAAAAGTGGCAATTTGTTAACAGGTGCTGTATATATAGAGTTAGACTTCTATCCAAATGCGGAAGTAGTTAGTTCAGACAAAGCAACTATTTATCCCGTATTACCGAGTGTTCCAAGCGGTATTACGGCACTTTCTGAACAAGTCACGAGCTTATTGAACAAGTTAAATGGGTTACCTCTTGAAACAACTGTTAAGGAGTTAGAGGGTGCCCTTCAGCAACACAGGTTACTAGCAATGGAAATGAATCAACTCGTAGAGTCTATCAATAATAATAAATTAACAGACAAGGTTGGCAGTAATTTAACAAGCTTAAAAGATACGCTTAGCCAGCTCACCTCAAGCCTAAAGCAGTTTGAGCAAACCATGACACAGTACCAAAAAGGCTCGGGTGTTATGGATCAGCTCAGTAATACCCTCGAAGAACTTGAAAGTCTGTCCAATCGCTTAAAACCTATTTCCAAAGGGCTGAATGAACAACCGAATATGCTTATTTTTAATAAAGAAAGTGGCGCGGATCCGCTACCGAGGAAGAATAAATGAAATCGGGGTTAGTGACTTTTCTGGTGCTATTATTTTTAACGGGCTGTATTACCAACCCTTCGCAGCCCGTCAACTATTATCAGTTAGAAGCTCAAAGTATAGAAAACAAACAAAACGCTGAGCTTAATCAGATACTTTTGATTGATAAAGTTCAATTAATTGAATTGTTCGATCAACAAGCATTAGTGCAATATCAACCAGAGAACAAAGTAAATATCGCTAACTTTCACTTTTGGGCTCAGCCACCTTCCGATATGTTGACATGGAACTTAGTCAATTCATTAAATGCCACCAACAAGACCACTGTAATGAAAAGCGATAAGTTTTATCGTAATACGCAAGAGCATCAACGCCTAGTTGTAGAAATTAATGAGTTTGCGGGACACTTTGAAAAAGGCGCTGTAATGAGTGGGACTTGGTATCTTTATCAGTACAAAGAAGGGAGCTATCAGCTAACTCAAGTGCAGCCATTCCAATTTGCAACAGCTCTTGAGCAGGATGGCTTTAGCGCACTGGTGGCGGCACATCAGAGAAATTTTTCTCAACTAACGACACAAATAAGTCAGCAATTATAATTGGCACCTAAATACGACTACGGGTGTAAAATCGTCATCAATTATTATTTTGCCAACAGGCCTAAATCCTGCCTTACTGAGCAGATTCATGCTAGCTGTATTACTCTCTAATGTGATAGCGCTCAGCTTCGGGTGGCTCTCTTCTGATCTAACATATTCCATTAGCAATCTGGCGGCCTCGGAAGCATAACCCTTGCCAGTAAAATCATCTAAAAACGCATAACCTAGGTCCGGAATATTAAAAAAGGGTCTTTGATACAGGCCACACACGCCAATACTCGTATTGCTGCTTGCTTCTACCACGATGTAAGCTGCAGGTGTGCCAATTTGATAGGGAATAAGATAAGCTTGCTCGATATGCTCCTCAGCTTGTTGTTGCGTTTTTATACCTTTATCCCTGATATTATCGATAAAGCTTTTTTGATTCAAAAGCCTAAGTAAAAATCCCGCATCATTTAAATTTGCCTTTCTTAAAAATACCCTTTCTCCTGTCGCAATCTTCATCTAGTCTCCGAAAATATCTAAATAAACTTCCATTGTTACTTTAGCATTTACACAAGCGAATAAAAAAGCTGGGAAACGAATTAGCCCAGCTTTTGATTACTATTGAAATATCAACAGGCTACTGTTGGTATTTGACGTTTTTGTACATTTGTTCAACTGAGTTTAGCTTAGTTTGCTTCGGTAAATCTGCAAATGGCTCGGCTTGGAACTTAGCGCCACGTAATTGAATATTGAGTCTAGCAGCATCGGGGTTCATTACAGTTTGCTGATAGTACGCTTTAATATCTTCTAATGTGACCGCTTCAACTGCAGCAACTAGCTTAGCTTCAGAGTCAAATGCCATATTTTCTTTGAACCAATCGCCCATTAACGGTTGTAGCTCTTCAGAAAGATTTTTTGGCTCTTCAGTTAATGAGACTAGCACTGCATTTTTTAACTGCTCGAAAGTCGTCTTATCTAGCGCTGCTAAATCTTTAGCGTATTCATCTTTATACGCGTCAAAGCGAGCTTGCATACTCTTAGCATCTTTTACCGGTGTCTGAATATAAAAGCCTAGCGCTGAATACTCGTCAATAGCGACGCTCGTTGCACCAACTGCATACGCCAGCTGCTCTTCAGTTCTCAGACGTTCAAATGCCGCCGTTCTTAAGTGCCCTTGAAGCACCATCGCCGCCGCCTTTTGCGCATAGCCTTTAATTGGGTGCACTGCAAAATCGATTACAGCGACATCTGCAACATCAATGTCTTGCTGCCATACGAGTGTCTGATTTTGCTCTGGTTGCCAATATTTAGCACGTGCATACTCAGTCACTTTTTGGCGTTTGGGCAGTGCATTATCAAGCGTCTCTTTTACCGTTTGTAAATCCGCTTTATCGTAGTTGCCATAAGCAAAAACACGAACTTGGTTATTCGTTAGAATTTGATTTTGCACTTTATATAAATCGGACAAAGTCAAAGACTTAGCCGCTGATATCAATGCAGAATCATCATAACTTCCTGAACGGATAAGTTTTTGATAAACACCGAAAGCTTGTCTGAATGGAAATTCTTTTTCTTGATTTTTAATGCCACGTACGTAACGATCAATGGCTTGGTCAAATGCTCGTTTATTCGTTTCTACACGAATACCAGATAGCGCATCCTTTAACAATAAAGCTTGCTTATCAGTAAAGCCTGAAATATCTAGCATAACCCCATTTGCGGGAGTCAGTCCAAGATGCATACCCGCAATACTGGCTTCCGTCATTAGCTTTGCTTTATCCAAACGGTATAAATCAGCCCAAATCGACAGTGCAACCTCAGTTTTAATGTCTTTTAATGGACTTGGGTTATTGACGTAAATTTTCAGACTACCCTTAGGCTGTTGATAGAAACGCTCACTCGCAGCATGCCAAACTGTTACGCCATCAGCGTCAATCACCTTCTGAACGCCCTTTTTCGCATCGTCTGCCGATGTTTTTAGTGCGAAGTTTTCAGGTAGCAAGGTATTTACACTAGGAAGTGCTAAATCGAAATTTGCCTCTTCTTTCCATTTATCAAAATCGCTACGCTTTAAGTCTACAATCTGATATTCACCATCATAGAAGTGTAGTTTTGCATTAGTAGGTTCATCTTTACTGATATACCATACTCGCAATTGCTCGGGTGTTAGTTGTTCCAAGACGGCCTTGACGGCGTTAGCATCAAACTGTGCATAGTAGTAGCTCGCATTGATAGCATGGTTCATTGGGTAATCCTGCATGCTACCTGCAAGGTTACTAACGTAACCAAACTCATCGCCCTTCTCTAAAAACCTAAATTGATTATTTAGCGATGTTTGAATTTCCTTAAAGTAACGGCTGTCGACTCCTTTATCACGGATCATATCGATATAATCCAGTACCGTACCTGTAATTAACTCACGTTGCTTTAAGCCCTCATCGGTTAACTGAATATCAATCTGTAATGTGCCGTAGTTACCGTAGCTGTTTGGTGTCGCGAATGCGCTTAACGATGAAATTAAACCTTTATCTTTTAGTACTTGAGCAGGGCTTCCGGCCATTTCATTACTTAGAAGATAAGTAATGAAATAATTTGGCTTAACCGCAAACGCACTTGCGTTGTTTTTGATAGTAAAGTCAAGCTGTAAAGTCTTAACGTCTTCATTCGGTTTATAATGGACCAGCTTTTGTCCAACGTTATCGAAGTTAAGCGATTGTTTAACCTCTGGCTTCTCGATGTTTTTATTCTTAATTGTCGTGAAGTGCTTTTTCGCTTTGGCCTCCATCTGCTCAATCGGCTCGTTAGAAATCATGGCTAACTTCATGATATTCGCAGAGTAGTACTTATCATAAAAAGCAACGGTCTCTTGATGCAGTTTACTGTCTTCTTTATCTCCTAACGTTTCTAGGTTGCCGATAAGAAAGCGGTTAGCGGGATGGTCACCCATCATGTTTCGTGCAAGCTTAAATTGACCAAAAAAGTCCATTTCACGACGCATGGACCACTCTGCGTTGACTGCGTTTTTTTCTTTTTCTGTGTATTCAGGGTAAAGCTTTGGAGATTTAAAAAAGTCGGAGAATCTGTCTAACGCCTCGTCATAGGCATCGTTGTTCACTTTGAACATATAGTTAGTAATATCCAGCCAAGTGTATGCATTATGCGCCCCACCGTTTTTGGTCATAAACTCAGAATAACCTTTACTGTCTGGATATTTTTCTGTACCAAGGAATAGCATATGTTCAAGATAGTGTGCCATTCCTTGTTGGGACATCGGGTCATGAAGTAGACCTACGCCAACGCTCAGCGCTGCCGCAGACTTTGATACCGACGGATCTGATACCAAGATAACATCAATACCATTTTCCAAAGTTAGCGTTTGATATTGTCTATCATCATTTGGACTCACGACAAGCTGCTCTGAAAGGAGGCTCTGAACGCTGCCAGAATTATTAAGCGATGATGTTGTGCTACATCCAGTCAAAACTGCTAAGGTAAGCGTACTGATCGCGAATAGCTTTTTCATAAAACAATCCATTCTTGTGATAATTACTTTTTAAGACCAGACTATCATCGTCATTCAACTAAGCTTTTGCAATATAGAAATTTTTTGTTTTGTAACACATCGTAAATTGGAGGGATCATGCAAATATCTATTTATCTATTACTTGCCGCGTTATTTTTACAAACTCTGTTAACCTTAACCATCATGGTGATTATGGGTAAACGCCGCTTTAAAGCAGTGCGAGAAAAACAGATCCAGTTTGACCAATTCAAAACCATGGCGCTGGACAATGGGCCAGAAGAAGTCATATTGGCATCCAGAAACTTTACTAATCAATTCGAAATTCCCGTATTGTTTTTTGTTGTTTCTCTTACCGCACTCGCGATGAAACTCGTTACCTTGTGGTTCAGTACTTTCGCTCTACTGTTTGTAATTAGCCGTATTGCACATACTTATGTTCATATCGGTAGCAATCACCTCAGAACACGTTTTCGCCTCTACCTTGTGGGTTGTATCTTTATTATTCTTCAGTGGATCACATTAATTTTAACACTTATATAACTAAAAACTATAAAAACACCATTTGTTTTATCTAATTGTTCTTTTCTACTTGACTCAGTTTGTTAGCATGGCGATGGTTAAAAGAACAACAGGGGCACATAGATGAAACAGGATAATGATATCTGCGATTTTGGACTTCATGCAGGAGAACCATACTCAACTCTGCCAGCGAGCTTTTTAAACTGGATGATAGAAACAGGTCATGCAAAATGTGAGTTTGCAAAGTTTGAACTAGACAGAAGAGTATCTGCAGTTGCACAAAACGCCAGAAAATATAGCAATTTTGAGTGTTAGCACTATTAAAATAATTCTAATGTTCTAGAATACGCGCATAATTTATCAAATAGTTTCTAAATTATGCGCAACTTACTTATTCTTTCCACGGCTGTGCTATTATCGGCGTGCCATTTTTCCTCCCCAAAGCAATCGCAACAAGCAGAATACTTGACCGTATTACACACTAACGATAATCATGGTCGTTTTTGGCAAAATGAAAAAGGTGAATATGGCATGGCTGCCAGAAAAACCTTAATTGACCAATTAAAAGGCGATGCCGAGAGAGCAGGTCATGCCGTTATATTGCTTTCTGGCGGCGATATAAACACGGGTGTACCAGAATCTGATTTACAATTTGCTGAACCTGATTTTAGAGGAATGAGCAGGCTGGGTTATGATGCCATGGCGATTGGTAACCATGAATTTGACAACACACGAGATGTACTAGCCAAACAAATTGAGTGGGCAAACTTCCCTGTACTATCAGCAAATATTCTTGATAATACAAATCAAGTGCCTGCATACGAGCCTTACACGATTATTGAACGTGCAGGATTGACCATTGCCGTACTTGGACTTACCACAACTGATACCGTCAAAATTGCCAATCCAAAACATGTTCATGGTTTGACTTTTATTGAACCTTTAGCAGCCACAGAAAACTGGGTTCCTAAGATCAAAGCCAAATATCAGCCAGATGTGATGATAGCTGTGACACACATGGGTCACTATCACGGTGCTAATCATGGGATCAATGCACCTGGTGATGTAACGCTCGCACGCCAACTTCCGACTGGTATGCTTGATTTGATAGTCGGTGGACACTCTCAAGAGCCGGTCTGTGTAGATGACAATGGTAACGCGGATATTGCATTTGCTCCTGGTAAAACATGTAAGCCGGATAAGCAAAATGGTGTTTGGATTATGCAAGCACATGAGTGGGGTAAGTATGTAGGCAAAGCCGTTTTTAGGCTTGATGGTGATACCAAAACCTTGATCAGCTACAACTTGATCCCAGTAAACTTAAAAGACAAATCCGGAGCAGTTATTGGCGCAACTATTCAAGAAGATCCGCAAATGCTTGCTTTCTTAAAGCCGTTTCAAGAAAAAGGACAAGCACAAATTGCTGGCGCTGTGGGATACGTTGATAGTTTCTTAGATGGGCGTCGCAGTACAGTTAGATTTAAGCAAAGCAATCTAGCTGATTTAATCATTAACGCGCAAATGGCAGCTGTTGAAGCAGATTTTGGCATTATTAGCGGTGGCGGGATCCGAGATAGTATTGAGCAAGGTGATGTGAGTTACAAAGATGTACTGAAAGTTCACCCTTTTAAAAATCGTATTACGTACATAGATTGGAAGGCCAGCGACCTTATTGACTATTTAGATATTGTCGCTAAGTTCCCACCTGACTCTGGTGCTTACTTACAGTTCCACCATATCACGTTTGACATTAAGAACAATAAAGTAACCAATGTGCGCATAGCGGGCAAACCATTGACTGACAGTAAAACCTATCGTATGAGTGTGAATAGCTATAACGCATCTGGTGGTGACGGTTATCCAAAGATTAATCACCTTCCAGAATACACTGCGACAGACCTTACTGATGCACAGGTCTTAAAAGATTACTTCCAAAAGAACAGCCCAATAAAGGCTGTAGATTTATAAAAAGGCAACCCTGTAGAGCGGTGTAACGCACCGCCTACAGCAATCTATCTTATTTACCAATAATCTCAATATCTGATTTTTTCACTCCACTCAGTCCATAACTATGCAGCTTAGAACGTGAGCCCTCTCCGTGTGCTTTAGGGGGGTAGAAAAGCACCTTTTTCTCTGGAAATGCTTCTAGTACCTCATCAAGCGCAGCTCTGATTTCACTTAGTGTTTTCTCGAGGCTATTGGTAAAATTAGGTCTTTTTCTAATAGTATGACCAAGCTCAACCAAACGGTAAAAGTATTTATCAGCGAGTTCCAATAATTCATTTGGCATTTCTTTATTTTGATTGAGAACAGTATCGGGATTTGCATCACAAAATTCAACAAGTGCCAAATAGAAGCATAATGGCTTATTAGCAAGCTGGACGCTTACTAGTTTATCTCTATTCGTCGTCACTGTTTTTGAATACAAATCAATAACGAGCTTAAATTCAGGTAAATTTTCTAGTGTAGTGTTTAAATTTACTCTCGATTCAGTAGCCTTTCTACTCACCCAGTTAAATACCGCGACGCCGATAAGTGCCATAATCAGAGGAAAAATATAGGTAGATTTTGGTTTGGTGTCATCTACTACAACCGCCACATAGAAGTTTCTATGTGGCGCAGATAAAGTGAGTAACTCGCTTTTTTCTCCCAGCCCTGCTCCGGACGTATTAATATCGAGAACAGTTAAACGGGCACCTTGTGCTTCCAAAACAAGATTTAGAGAGTTTATATATTCTCTTAACTCTGTTTCATTGCCAGCATAATGTAAAAAAGGATCCGCAACAGGTAAACGATTCATATCAATAGCAACACGAAGTGCAACCGCTTCTTTTTGTTGCTTCAAAACACGCTTAGTTTCTATGCTTTGAGAAATGTAAAAAATGCCGCTAAACAATAATGCCAAAGCAATAAAAATGGATATATTACGCTGGCTAATGTCCATCTTCTTCTCCAACAAAGCCATAAGGTAAGGCTTCACATTGCCAGTATCTATCTACCTTATCAAAGTAACTAGATGTTCTTAATTGCGCTACTTGGTTAATAACTCCTTGCATTGCACAAGCCAAATCAGTGTTATTGTTGCTCATTTTTAAATACCATTTACTTCCACTGACATTATTTGCAATTGGCGTTATGTAATTCTTAGAGAAGCGTTTATCATCTTCTTCGGACCAGTAAGATGCAATAATATCGACTTCGCCAGCCGCTAACCGATCACGGAGTGCTTGATGCGAGCTCAAATAGGTAATATCGAGCGCATTAATATCTATATCTAATTCTTTAAACGCACTTTTGGGTAATATATGACCAGAGCGGCTTGTAGGATAGTCAAGCAAACCTATTTTTTTATCTAAGAAATAAGATTTAGATAGTCGGGGTTTTTCTGTGTTTGAAATGAAAAAGGCTGAATAGGCCGGATACCCTATGACAGGCTTATAACTATGCGTTGATTCAGCCATCAGAGCCGACATGATATTATCTTTCGTTAAAATAAGATCGGCGATCCCCTTTGCTAAGAATTCAATTTGTTCAGCTAAGCTCCCTCCCCAGTACACTTTCACTTGTCCATACTGTCTGGTCACAACCTCATCCTCACAGGCTCGAACTAATACATCTAACGCAAGACTCTTAATCGGAACATGTATTTTCAAAGTATTGATATTAGACACTGAACGTGTTTTGCAGGTATTTGAGTACTGAACAACAGGATCAAGAATGAGGGGCTTTGCCGATATTAATCGAGCCCCTAAAACCCAGCACAATAATGCGCTTATAAACAACAAAGATACAATTGTTGATTTACCAGTCAAAATGTTACTATGTATCACTAATTGGAATAACCTACCCTTTCTTGACTTCTATTAGATCAATTTTCTTTACTC
>NZ_JAKEVK010000095.1:0-16523 GCF_022398435.1 Pseudoalteromonas sp. Isolate6
TTTTTAATCTTTTCTAAATTCATTTTCTAATTCGGAATTTATTTTGCATTTTGCGACCATTAACTTCATTTTTTCTCATATTTTCAATAAAAACAACAGTTTGCAATTTTGGCACGGTAGTAGCAAAAGCTAGGTAAGGAAACTGGAGTCGAGGTGATTTATGAGAGAGTCAAATTTTGAACAGAAAATCTCAAACGCAGCAGTAACAAGGTATACATCGCTACTTATCGCGGCTATTTTTTTCATTCTATTATTGCCAATCTACAGCGTAAATTTTTTACTTTCAATACTGCTGATGAAGGCTCCGATAGAGAAAAAATCTTGGATTGATATCAGTGGATCTAGAGTTGAGTTATATCAGTGGAGAAAAGGTTTTTTTATTGATAGCGCAGTGGTGTTCAATGTTTTAAAAGGAGATATTGGTTTCGTTGGAAACCCACTGCTGCGAGATAACATATCTATACCAAAAATCGACAACTTCAAATCGCCATTTACTCAACCAGGGTTATTTGACTACCTCCAACTTCATAGCCTAACAGGCTTAAAGGCAGAAGATCCACAAACACTGCTACAGAAGCAAGCACAGCAAGGGTGGCAAGCTGATCTGTCCATGGTTGTAAGAATTTTCTTCTGCCGTTTATTTTATTCGAGTAAAGCAAAGCAGTGCGATGCTCGCTCAGTTTTTGGTATTCAGTTTAGTAACTGCCAGATGGAAGAGGCTGTAACTTGGGTGCTTAGCGCTTCGAATTTACCGGTCTGTCGTAGCGCTTATTTTATTAACGCAAACTCTATCAATCTAGCCGCCGATGACGACGCATTATTCTCTGTACTAAGAAGAAGTAACCGTAATTTCATTGATGGTTCAGGCATGCGTTTAGCGGTGAAAAAGGTTGGTGTTCAACTTGCTGACAACTGCAACGGCACTGATATGTTACCTATCCTTTGTGAGCAGATGGAGAAATCTGGGCAGTCGCTATTTCTATTAGGTGCTAAGCCTGGCGTTGCAAACAAAGCAGCGAAACTCTTGATGCAATCCTATCCCAAACTAAAAGTGGCGGGGGCACATCATGGTTATTTTAGTGATGACGACGCGGTAATTAAGCAAATCAATGAGAGCCAAGCTGACATTGTGCTAGTTGCATTAGGATCACCACGACAAGAGCTCTGGATTGACCAAAACAAACATAAAATCAATGCCAATTGTGCGTTAGCCGTTGGTGGGCTTTTCGATTTTTTCTCGGGTAACGTGCCAAGAGCACCACTTTGGATGCGTGAACTAGGTCTAGAGTGGGTTTGGCGTTTGATACAAGAACCCAAAACTAAGTTCTATCGCTACGTTATCGGTAACCCTACTTTTTTATTCCGAGTTTATATTCTTAATCAAGCATTGAGAGGGCTTTAATCATGAACACTACTAAAAAATTATCTAGTAACATGACATTTGCAGCAACACCTTCAAGCGATAACTCTGACGGTCTTCATCATGGGCTCCCTGTCATGCTTCAAAGACTTTTCGCAGGTATCGGCCTACTTCTTATATCTCCGTTATTATTGCTGGTAATGATGCTCATAAAGATAGAGAGTAAAGGTCCTTGCGTTTATAAGCAGGTGAGAGTTGGAAAGTTAGGTCGCCGTTTTACAATGTATAAATTTCGCTCTATGTATACTGCAGATGACCCTAAATTCAGTGCGCCAGACCCAAGAGAAAGTAACAGAGAAGGTGTATGCGCTAAGTTTCGTAATGATCCTAGGATCACGACTGTGGGACGCTTTATCCGTAAATATTCAATTGATGAGTTACCTCAACTTTTCAATGTTGTTTGTGGTGACATGCTTTTGATAGGACCTCGTCCAGCCCTTGAGAAAGAGGTGAATGCTTATCAGGTAAATGAGCTTGGACGATTGAACTGTGAACAAGGACTAACTGGTTTATGGCAAGTAACTGGGCGTGCTGACACGACATTTCAACAACAAGTAATGTTAGACAAGCTTTACATAGAAAACCAAAGTTTTACACAAGATATTAAGATTATCCTCAAGACAGTACCTTGTGTTTTGGGCGCTAGAGGGGCCTATTAACATCAATCCACATTGATACGTAATCGTTTACAGAGAGTAAGTCCGGCGACAACGCTGCTAACAGTTTCTTTCTTAGAGCAAGCAGTAGCAAAAACTTTTCCTTGTTGTCGCCGAGATCCTCTTGATTCTAACTTGTCTGAATCTTGGATACTTAATGCTTCCGCTGGTGTAAAGCATCAGCTGTACTCATCCACTACATATGTCAGCAAAAGCGTTAAAGCTAAACTGAGTTGCTCTGACTGGGACTCAGTTTTCATTTTAATATGCGATGCAATCTGCGAATAAATTGATGAGATAAAATAATATTTGTTTTAAATCAAGTGGTTACATGTTGGCATGTTAACTGCTGTAGTAAACGTATCTTTTCATCTTAGCGGAAGCTACATAATATGATTAATCACTTTGACGCATACTTGGTTGGTTATTACGGCATGAGGAACAGTGGCGATGATGCACTCATGCAAGCGACTATTTTGGGCGCCAAGACGTTTTTAGGAAGTACAAAAATTGCCGTAAATGCTCCCATCGAAAACCCTATTTTGAAAGAGCTTGGCTGTACCGGTCAAACCTTAAGTCAGTTTCGAGGGCATCAGCGTATCAAACATTATCAGCGTGCGATGCAATCAAAAGCAGTTATATTTGGCGGTGGTTCCGTGCTTCATAGTAGTCGAGACATCGCGCAAAAGCGCCACATGCTTGCTTTGGCAGGAGCGAAAAACTCGATGGCTTTAGGTGTTGGCATCGAAGGTTTCCGTGATATCCACGCTGAAAAGCAATGTAAAAAGCTGTTAAATGAGTGTGGCTTGGTCACAGTCAGAGACAAGCAAAGCTTTGAGATCGCAACGGCGTTAGCTCCTCAAGCTAACATCAAACACACGTTTGACCTTGCTCCCTCATTGCTACATCACTTTAGTGGCAAATTCAGCCCACTTGCCAGACAAGGCATTGCTTTTAACTTTTGCCCCAAAGTGATTAATCCTTTTGGTGATGTCAATACATATGCAGAGGAGCAAAGGGTTGAAAAAGCTGTGAAGCTAATCACGTCAATTTGGGAGAGCACGCAGGAGAAGATTTATTTAATCGAGCTCAACGATCAGCCGCTTATTAGCGATAAGCTTGTACACGACAAAATCGTTTCCGCATTGCCTAGTTGGGTTGACGTACAGCGGATCAGCTATGTCGCCAATCCCTTTGCAATGTTGAAATGCATGTCGATGTTTAAGGCCGTTGTTGGTATGCGTTTACACGCACTTATTTATGCCTACATGATGGAGACTCCTTATCTTAGTCTCGAGTATCACAATAAATGCGCTCAGTGGTGCCTTGAAACAGCAACGAGCACTGACAATCGCTTTGACGCTGACACTTTTAATGTTGCGGATGTCCATAACCGCATTACCAACGGGTTAAGGTATGGTTTCACCCAACCTAAGTTACCCCTTCAACAAGCCGTTTCTTTATCAATTTCCAACTGGAGTGAAACTCATGAGCAAAGTACAGTTCTCCGTAATTATTCCACTATATAATAAAAGTGACTGCATTGAACGTGCGCTACAGAGTGTAGCTGCTCAAAAGTTTCAAGCAGCAGAGATAATCGTTGTTGATGATGGGTCTACAGATGATAGCGTGGACAAGGTGAAAGCACTGAACCTAAAGAATTTACGTGTCATTCAACAAGCTAATCAAGGGGTGTCTAGCGCGAGAAACAATGGTGTTAAACACGCTACAAGCGACTATGTCGCGTTTTTGGATGCTGACGATGAGTGGTCGCCATTTTTCTTAGCCAAGGTTAGTAAGTTGATCCGTCGCTTCCCTGAAGGCGGTCTTTATGCGACTCGTTATCAAAAAGTGTTAGACAAGCAAAAATACATTGATGCAAAGATAGCGCTAACCAGCTGGGATCCAGACGGTTACATAATGAATAATTATTTTGAAATTGCTGCAAACGGTGATTTGCCTTTTACCGCATCAAGTATTGTTCTAGATAAGTGTACCTTCACTAGCTTAGGCGGCTTTCCAGAAGGGGAATGGATGGGTGAAGATCAAAGTTTGTATGTGCAAATAGCGTTAAACTCAACCATCGTATATACCCCTGCAATAGAAAGTTTTTACTATATTGGGATTACTGATAGCGCTTGTGATAAAGCGCCACCAAGCACAATTTGTCCTTTTGCTGAAAGACTGTTTATAGATATCCATATTGGTAAAGTAGCTGACTGTTCAGCAAAAATGGCAGAAAAATACATTGGTGCCCACTTGTGTGATTTAGCAAAACGAAACATCAAACACCGTAGCTATCGGCATGCACTAAGATTATTAGCGCATCCAGCGGCGAGAGCTAAATTATTACACTGGGGAATATATAGTTTAATTGCGGGTCCGATGTCTCTAATTTCTAGATAGGGCTGGGTGAAGGATGAGTAAGTTCATTTTTGATATTCATGCAATGAACTTCTCAGTTCGCCGTAAACTATTAGTCATGAAGCCAACCAAGAGCGAGCCATATTAGCTGTTAAAGTAACCTGGCTAACATAAGGTTTCAGTGTACTGTGTTAAGCCTAGCAAGGAGCCTCCTTTCGCGGACTTAGCGGAAAATTAGCGATTTCTGTGTTTTCGCCTATGCTTTTGTAACTAATCTGGTTTATTGTAAGACAGTGTTCAAACCTTGGTAGGTAAGAGAGGCGATGAAGGTAACCGTAGAAAAACAAACCATAGTGCTGTTATCGTTGTTTACCATCGTGTTCTGGAGTTTGACTTTCTACGCGGTAAAGCTTATTTCTCACTCTATAGTGGTTCAGGAGGTAAGTGAAAGAACTGAAACGGTAAGGTCAAATATTTCACTTATTCGTGCCAAAATTGAAAATGCCATTTTTATGGACACCTATCTGGCTGAAAGTTTAGCGACTTTCGTAACAATTGATCCTGATTTTGCTATCGAGCACTGGTCTCATGTGGTTGAAAAAGCGGTTGAAAAGTCGACGCTAATTCGCCATGTTGGTCTTGCACCAAATAATATTATTAGCCATGTTTATCCTGTTGAAGGAAATCGAGCGGCTATCGGTTTTGATTTTCGCACTAACCCTGAACAATATCGCACTGTTGAAATTGCAAGAAACTCTCAAAAGGTATTTATCGCAGGTCCATTACAGCTCGTACAGGGTGGAGAAGCCTTGATAGCGAGGTTTCCTGTATTTTCAGACTATCCGAGGAATAAGAACTATTGGGGCGCGATAAGTGTGGTTTTGGATTATCAAAAGTTGCTCGAATACAGTGGAATTAATGAGCTGGAAAACGCAGTTTTAGCTATTCGAGGCCGAGATGGGCAAGGGGAAAGCGGGGATGTATTTTATGGTACCGCCACCTTGTTTGCTACACCGGATTTATCCATACCAATCAATTTACCATCTGGTGAATGGCAACTTGTGGCTAATTATCAAATTGACGAGAGCACTTACGCAAAAGCGAAGCAACAAGCACAGGTTTTGGTTACTGCTGTCGCGTCGATATTGTTTCTATCATTATTAGTGCTCTATCGAGCTTATCATTTGGCGCGTATCGCATCGTTGCAGGATGATTTAACTAAATTGCCTAACCGCCGTTATGCGATTAGGCAACTTAATACCCTACTCAGTCGTTCAGAGCAGCCGTCATTTGTACTACTCAACCTCGATCTAAATAATTTTAAGCAAGTAAATGATAAGTTTGGTCATGAGGTTGGAGATAGATTGTTACTCCATGTCTCGTCTATTTTGATGAATTCAGTACGCGTGTATGACTTTATCGCGCGTTTAGGGGGAGACGAGTTTGTTATTATTTTACACAGAGTGTCAGAAGACGCTTTGGTCAACTCTATCATAAAAAATATTAAAGAGCAGGTTGCAAGTCAACCTCTACAAATTGATAAGCATACCATTCAAACATCGATAAGCGTTGGGTACGCTTTTCCTGCATCAAAACGGAGCAGTGTGTCTGAACTCATGGCGAGAGCGGATCACAATATGTATTACGATAAAAATCTGTCACAACATCAAAGCAAAGAAAATCATATTCTAAAGACAAATCAGGAAACTCATTAGAACTATACTAAGCTTACAGAGTATTAGTTAGGCGAGGGTGTACCGTGCAGTTAAAGCAGTCAGTTCTATTTTTTAAAATCGCCGCGTTTACCTCTGCGATAGTGATCATATTCGTCAGCTGGTTTTTGTATTATGAGGTGAGCCGTAGTGCACGTCTGACCGCGCAGTTGAGTCATGTACAAACAGCGCTGCAGCGTACTATGGACCAAGAAGAGCATATTCTGATTAGAGTAAAGAAGGAGCATGTGTCTGCTATTCCACAATTAAAATACAGCTATCAGGATAGCTTTAGCAATTTGCTAAATTCGATGGCCAATGAAGAGGATTTGCTACCTCTACTTTTAACCCTGAATGAGTTGTCAAAAGCCTATTTTGCAAAATTAGATGAACTCATTCGTTTGTATGAACAGCTTGGCTATGATGAAAATGCTGGCATTTATGGTGAGTTTAGACGCAGTGCTCATGCTTTGCAGGATAGGATTTCAGGCAAAGCTATGCCTCAGCTAGAAATTGCAGTATTGGAATTAAGACGTCGAGAAAAGGACTTTTTATTAAGATCTGACTTAAGTTATTTACAACAGCATGAGCAACTAGTGAAGCATGCTGAACAACTAATTAAAAGCAATGCGCTAAGTGAAGAAATAAGCAACTTGCTAAAGCGGTATGACGCGGGTTTTGCAAGCTATGTCACTATTTTGAGAAAGCTAGGTTTACACGACGGTGAAGGCGTTCGTGCTGAGCTGTTCACCGAGAAGCAAAAGTTAAGAAGCCAGTTTGAATTAGTATCAATCCGTACCCAAGCCGTTACGCAAGAACGTAAAGAAAGCATCATTTTATATGGCCTCATTTTAATTGTACTAATGAATATTGCCGTGCTTATCTTACTTAATTACCAAAATAGCAAAGTCACACGGCATATATTGGCTATCAATAAGGTACTGGTGAAAGTTGCTAAGCTTGAAGATTTTAGCCTAAGGGTGAATATTGACGGTAATGATGAAATTGCACAAATTGCTCATCAACTCGATGACTTATTAGCATTTATTGAAACCTTACTAGCGCGGCTGAGCGCAGCACAGCAACGCTTAATCGAAGAAGCCAAAATGGCGAGCTTAGGAAATATGGTAAGTGGCTTTGCTCATGAGTTAAATACGCCGCTTGGTGTTGCTATTACCAGCCAATCGCATTTAAAAGAGCAAGTTGCTACACTAAAATCGCAACTTGAACTTGGTAAGTTACAGCGACAAACCTTAACGACACTAATTACTGAGGCAGAAGCAGCGTTATATTTATTAGAAAATAATCTGCATCGCACAGCTTCGCTGGTTGATGACTTTAAGCTAGTGGCCGTGAATCGAGAGTTTGAAGAAAAGAGCTCTTTCAACCTCAAGCATTTGGTTAAAAATGTCTTTGATTGCTACCAATCAGAGTTAAACCATGATGAGTATGCCATTGAGCTCGAAATCCCAGACAATTTAGTGTTGAACAGTTACCCATCCGTGTTTAGTCAAGTTGTTGGTTACAGTATTAATAATTGTATCAAGCATGCCAAGATTGACGGACAAAAGCTCAATATTGTGGTATCTACCGTGTTAATTAACGATTATATCCATTTTTATTTTAAAGATGACGGCGCGGGAATAGATAAAGAGCTACTACCTGCCATTTTTGAGCCTTTTGTTACTTCAAAGCGTTTTTCGGGTGGTACAGGACTGGGCTTGAGCATTGTGTATAACTTAGTAACGCAGAAGCTGAAGGGTGAAATCAAAATGCAAAGCCCAGCGCATGGCGGTGCCTGCTTGCATATTATTTTAACCGGAACAGAATTTAATTTTACAGAAGAGTAACCTGAGGGCGGAATAACAATTCGCTCTCTAGCGGCCATTATTTCTGATACCGATTTGCTTCTCTAAATACAGCTTATGTAAGTGAAATAAAAAAACCAGCATGATTGAGCATGCTGGCTTTCATTAAGTATATTGGTAGTAGGAGTTAGCCTTTTTTGCTCGCTACCCACTCATCAACAAATGATTCAAGCACGTTTAGTGGAACCGGGCCATTTTTCAGTACGACGTCGTGGAACTCACGAATATCAAACTTATCACCCAGTTCTTTTTTAGCGGCTTCGCGAAGTTCTAGGATCTTCAACATCCCCACTTTGTATGCTGTCGCCTGTGAAGGCATAACAATATGGCGCTCTACCATCTTCACAGCGTCTGACTTAGCGTTGGGTGTGTTGTTTACGTAGTAATCAATACCTTCTTGACGTGTCCACTTCATTGCGTGGATCCCCGTATCTACCACTAAGCGGCACGCACGCCATAATTCCATCGCTAAGCGACCAAAATCTGAATAGGGGTCTTCGTATAAACCCATTTCTTTTGGTACAAGCTCAGAATATAAGCCCCAACCTTCGATGTATGCAGTGTAGCCACCAAACTTACGGAATTTAGGCATATCTTCTAGCTCTTGAGCAATCGCGATCTGCATGTGGTGACCAGGAATACCTTCATGATAAGCCAAGGCTTCCATTTGGTAAGTAGGCATGGCTTCCATATCGTAAAGGTTTGCATAGTATACACCAGGACGTGAGCCGTCAGGTGCGGGTTGCTGGTAGAAAGCTTTACCGGCTGATTTTTCGCGGAATGCCTCTACGCGTTTTACTATCATGTCTGCTTTTGGCTTAACGATAAACAACTCATCCAAGCGTGACTTCATATTATCGATCATCGCTTTCGCTTCGGCCAAATATTGTGCCTTACCAGCTTCTGTATTTGGAAGGTAGAACTGCTTGTCGGTTCTCATAAACTCCATAAAGGCTTTTAAATCGCCTTTGAAGCCCACTTTTTCTTTGATTGCTCGCATTTCGTCATGAATACGTGCCACTTCAGATAAACCGATTTCGTGAATTTCTTCAGCGCTTAGCGCTGTGGTTGTCGTGCGGGCTAGGGCGTTATTATAAAATTTCTCGCCATTAGGAAATTTCCATGCACCGTCACGCTTGTCTGCTTTTTTCTCGAGTTTATGTAGGTAACCAATCAACTTGTTATAAGCAGGTTTTACTGCTGTTGTTAGCGCGTCTGTTGCTTCTTTTACCAGTGCCGATTTCTCGTCTTCACTGATTTCAAGAGTTGCTACTTTGCGTTTGAAATCCGCCAGTAATGTTGAGTCGTCACCTGCTGCAAATGGCGCACCTTTGATGATATTTTCACTTGACTCAATGACGTGAGGGAAAACGAATTTCGGTGCAATAATACCTTTATCTGCACGCGCTTTTAAGTCGATGATGAGCTGATCAAATACAGCCGGTACGCCGTTTAAACGTGAGATATACGCTTTGGCATCTTTCACATCGGTAATTTGATGTTGGTTGATTAAAAATGCAGGCACCATAGAGTGTGTACCATACATCTGATTTACCGGATAAGAATGGTAGCGCCATTTAAAATCTGCGATGGTGTTTTCAAGGCCTTGCTTGAATAAATCGTAGCTCACTTGCGTATTGGCATCTAGCTTACTGCGATCAATTGCATTAAGCGCAGCTAAGTCTTGTTTCGTCAGCTCAAGATCTTCAAGTTGGCGCGCTTCGCTGCCGTCATCCCACTTGTCGTAGTCTTGTTTGATACCCATATAAGTTTGGTAAACTGGGCTACGCATTACGCCACGGGTAAACGACGCTTCAAAAAGTGCGTTCGCCTTTTCAACTTCACTTTTTACGACTTGTTGTTCAGCTTTTTGAGCTGGTGCTGGAGAGTGTGTGGTTTGTTGACAGCCAGCAAAAAGCGCGACGCTTACCGCTGCTGCTAAAATGGTTAATTTACGCATTTTATACCCTTTTATTATATGTTGCCGAATGGCGGTTTTCATGCGGGTTGCAGTGAATATTACCCGCATAATTTCTATATTAAACAAATAACTCTAGCAGATCATTGAGGTATCGGTGGCCTTTATTTGTAACTAGCCATGAATCATTGGTTTCCTCAATCAAACCCTTATCTACGGCCTCAGCAATTTGCGTCGCAATAGCGCTAAGTTCAAGGCCAGTGTAGTCAATAAACTGTTGTTTTGATGCGGCAGTTTTTAAACGGAATACATTCATAAAAAACTCAAATGGCCTGTCATCGCTTGCAACATGCCACTGCTCATATAAATAGGGTTTACTCAGATCCATATAGCCGCGAGGATGCTTTACTTTTACGGTTCTTAGGATCTGTTGCTGCTCAGGCAAAGTGATTTTGCCATGCGCACCACAGCCGATCCCGAGATAATCGCCAAATTGCCAATAATTCAAGTTATGTCGACATTGAAATCCCGCTTTGGCATAGCCTGAGATCTCATATTGCTGATAGCCGTGCTCCGCAAGTAATGCCTGACCTTGTTCTTGGATGTCCCACAGTGTTTCATCCTCAGGTAAAACCGGAGGCTTAGAGGCAAACTGCGTATTTGGTTCAATGGTTAATTGATACCAAGAAAGGTGTGGCGGTGCCATTGCAATGGCTTTTTCTAAATCACTTAAGGCATCGCTAACAGATTGATTGGGAAGACCATGCATCAAATCAAGATTAAAGCTGTTTAACCCTGCTTGATGGGCTTCTTGTGCTGCGTTTAGCGCTTCTTGCTCGCCATGAATACGGCCAAGTTGAGTGAGCTTTTCCTGTTGTAAGCTTTGCACACCTATCGAAATACGATTGATGCCAGCCTCGACATAATGTTTAAAACGATCTGTTTCAACTGTACCTGGATTTGCTTCTAAAGTGACTTCAATGTCATCCTCAAAACCAATTAGCGCCTCGATTTCAGTGAGCAAATAGCGGTACGCTTCACCTGAAAGCAGGCTAGGGGTGCCACCGCCAATAAAAATACTACTGAGTTTACGGCCCTGAACATAGTGAAGATCGGCTTTGATATCGTGGAGTAAATGTTGAATATATTCCGTTTCAGGAATATCGCCTTTTTTACCATGGCTGTTGAAATCACAGTAAGGACACTTTTGCACGCACCAAGGTACGTGCACATAAAGACTTAATGGAGGTAGTTTCACGCGAGGCCTTGAAAGTGACTGACGAGTTGTTTAAGTGCCTGTCCTCTATGGCTGATTGCGTTTTTTTCTTCCTTGGTTAGCTCTGCTGATGTACAGTCTAAACCTTGTACCTTAAAGATTGGATCGTATCCAAACCCTTCTCGGCCTTGTTGTGTTGTGGTGATTTCACCTTCCCAACTTGCCTGACAAATAATCGGCGTTGGGTCGTCAGCGTGGCGCATATAAACTAAAACACACCAAAAACGAGCGCTGCGCTCAATTTGTTCACCAAGCGCTGCGAGTAAGTGAGCAATATTTTTTTGGTCGTCGGCGTTAGCGCCTGCATAACGCGCGGAATATACTCCAGGTGCGCCGTTTAAGGCGTCTACCTCAAGCCCTGAGTCATCGGCAATGGCAGGTAAGCCAGAAATCTTAGCAGCATGACGCGCCTTGATAATAGCGTTTTCCACAAAGGTCGTGCCGGTTTCTGCAACCTCAGGCACGTCGAAATCACTTTGCGGTAATACCTCAATGTCATACTGGTTTAGCATCGCGCTAAGCTCTTTGACTTTACCTTGGTTGCCCGTGGCAAGTACCACTTTATTTGCCATAAGTTTCTCTACTCTACATAAAACTTTTGTGAGAACGTGAGTTTACGGCTTTGCTTACCTTCACTGATCTCAATGTCGAAACGAAAAATATCTTCATTGTCGTAATCTAATTGGGCGAGATAGTATATAGCCTCACCTTCTACGACTTCTTTAAACTCTAGTTGTACGGTTTTACCAAGCAGGTTCTTGGCACTCCCCGCAACGCGAGCTTGGACCGCTGGTTTGCCTGGCTTGTCGGCCAAAACCGAGATATTCACAATTGCTTTTTTGCCGCTACGAATTAAGCCATACGCTTTTGCAATTGTAGGCTGAACAAAGGTAGACGGGAAGGCGATATAATGCACTTCCCAAGGACCTAAGTCTTTAAATTGACCGCCTTGCTCATCTTGAGCGAACACGCTTGGTGCAAGCAGCATCATTAATGCAATAATAAATGGTTTCATTAGGGCGCTCCTATCTCAGTAAATCCATCATTAGAATTTGCAAAAATTGCATGCCGATAATTAGGACTAAAATAGATAAGTCCAGTCCGCCTAACGGTGGGATTACTTTACGAATAGGTCTTAGCATCGGCTCAGTTAACTGCTCAAATACTGCGGCAACTGGATTGTAGCCTTGCGCTACCCAACTTAAGATGGCGCGAATAATAAGGATCCAGAACACCAGACTAAATGCTTCTTTTACTACTGTAATTGCACCACCAACCAGCGCACCTAACGCGTCAAAGTAACCACCGAATAACGCCATCAGCGTCGCCATTTTGGCAAAGCCAATAATGAATGCCAGCACCAAAGAGGCAAGATCTAAACCGCCCACACCCGGAATGATTTTTCTCAGCGGGTTCACGGCAAAAGAGGTTGCTTTAACAACCGCTTGGCTTAGCGGGTTATAAAAGTCCGCTTTGACAAGCTGCAACCAGAATCGTAGTAATACGACCATTAAAAATAGATCAAATACGATCCCGACTAAAAATTGCATGGCATTCATTGGTCACCTTTAGATTTCTTTTTCCATTGCTTCAGCGCGCGCGATACATGCATCCATCGCGTCCGCTACGGTTTTTGGTAATTGCTGTGCTTTTAAGTGCTCAACGGCCGCATGGGTTGTGCCACCTTTAGAGGTGACGTTTGCGCGTAGCTGAGCGATGCTAATTTCTGGTTGTGATAATGCCATTTCAGCCGCACCTAGCGCAGTTTGCTGCACAAGCTTTCTGGCTTCCTCAGCATTAAAGCCTAGGGATTTAGCTTTTTCTTCGATGGCTTCCATAAACAAGAAGAAATACGCTGGAGATGAACCCGTTACCGCGATCACGTCGTTGATTTTCGACTCTTCATCAAGCCATAGGGCAATACCGGTGGATGAAAATACTTGCTCTACATAGTCTTTTTCTTCATCGCTGATGTCGACGCCATACAAGCCAGACACGCCGCGTCCGAGCAATGATGGCGTGTTAGGCATACAGCGCACCATTTTTACTGGTTGGCCGAGCATTTCTCTCAATCGTGCAACGGTAATACCGGCGGCGACAGAGATAAACAGTTTATTACTAATATCAATATCTGCATCTTGAAAGGTCTGACACAGCTCGGCCATCATCTGTGGTTTTACAGACAAGACGATGACGTCGGCAGCAGCGACTGCTTCTAGATTATCTTGTGTTGTTCTTACCGATAATTGCTCTGCGACTTTGGCAAGTTTTTCTGCATTGCGGTTGGTGGCAATAATGGACTGCGCGTCAAAGCCACTTTTGATCATGCCACCGATAATGGCATAGCTCATATTTCCCGTTCCAATAAATGCAATTGTCTTGTTTGACATTGTGTTATTCACCTCACTGTCGTTTGCCAAAAATATCAGTACCAATGCGAACCATGGTAGAACCTGCTGCAATCGCAGTGTCTAAATCGCCACTCATTCCCATCGATAAGGTATCTAGCTGTTGATATTGGTCCTTTAGTCTATCAAAGCAAGCGCGCATTTGCTGGAAATATTGTAATTGCTTTTGTCTGTCATCGGTTTGCTCTGTGATAGTCATCAAGCCACGAAGCTCCAATTGACGACAGTCATTAATAAACTGCGCAAGCGTATCAACCTCATCAGGATGACAACCTGATTTGTTGTCATCACCGCTAATATTGACCTGCACCAGTACCTTGAGTGGCTTTAAGTTTGTTGGTCTTTGCTCATTCAGCCTGCGTGCGATTTTTTCTCTATCCACGCTTTGCACCCAATGGAAGTTTTCGGCGACTAATCTTGATTTATTGGACTGGATTGGACCAATAAAGTGCCATTCAAGCGCTTTGTTCTGTTTAAAATAGGCAACTTTATCAACCGCTTCTTGTACGTAAGATTCACCAAATTGGGTTTGGCCTGCCGCAATAGCAGCCTCAATATCGGCGATAGGTTTGGTTTTAGAAACCGCGAGTAATTGTACTGTTTCGCTGAATTGACAGTTTTGCTTGGCTTTTTCTATCCTGCCGTAGGCGTTATCTAAGCGTTCTGCTATTGTAACCATATAGTACTAGTGCTCATTGTGGAGTTATAAATGGATATTACTGAATTATTAGCTTTTAGTGTTCAACACAAAGCATCTGACTTACACCTTTCTTCAGGTGTTTCCCCTATGATCCGCGTTGACGGGGACGTACGCCGGGTGAATATCCCGCCGTTAGAAGCAAAAGACGTCAGCAGCCTCATCTACGATATTATGAATGATAATCAACGTCGTGACTATGAGCAAAACCTTGAGGTAGATTTCTCGTTCGAAGTGCCAAATCTGGCACGTTTTCGTGTTAACGCGTTTAATTCAAATCGTGGTCCTGCTGCGGTGTTCCGTACCATTCCAAATCAAGTGCTGAGCTTAGATGATTTGGGGGCGCCAGACATTTTTACCAAAATTTCAGATAACCCGCGCGGTTTGGTGTTGGTAACCGGCCCGACAGGCTCAGGTAAATCAACCACGTTGGCTGCCATGGTGGATTATATTAATAACAACAAACACCACCATATTCTAACCATCGAAGACCCGATTGAATTTGTTCACGACAACAAGCAAAGTCTTATCAACCAACGTGAAGTACATAGAGACACGCACAGCTTTAACGCGGCGCTGAGAAGTGCACTCCGTGAAGACCCTGACGTTATTTTGGTCGGTGAATTACGTGATCTTGAGACCATTCGTTTAGCGCTAACTGCCGCAGAAACAGGTCACTTAGTATTTGGTACTTTGCACACTACCTCAGCACCTAAAACCATCGACCGTATTGTGGACGTGTTCCCTGGTGAAGAAAAAGACATGGTGCGCTCTATGTTGTCAGAGTCGCTACAAGCGGTTATTTCACAAACGCTGGTGAAAAAAGTTGGCGGCGGGCGAATAGCTGCGCATGAAATTATGCTTGGGATCCCCGCTATTCGTAATCTTATTCGTGAAGACAAGATTGCACAGATGTATTCTGCCATTCAAACTGGTGGGATGCACGGTATGCAAACTATGGATCAATGCCTTACAAACCTATTAAACCGTGGCTTGATCACACAGCAAGATGCGCGTGCGAAAGCGCATGATAAAAACCAGTTTAATAGCGGCTATTAAGTAGTGGTGTAATGATGAATATAGAACCGTTTTTGCAAACGATGGCCAATCAACAGGCATCTGACTTATTCGTTTCGGCTGGGCTTGCTGTGAGCGCCAAAATTGATGGAGAGCTAAGGGCGTTAAGTGAAGAAAGATTGGATGCCGCGCAGTCACTGAATCTTGTTACCTCGATTATGAGCGACAAGCAAAAGCAAGAATACTTTGACACTAAAGAGTGTAACTTTGCGATTGCTAACGATATCGGGCGTTTTCGTGTTTCTGCGTTTTGGCAACGAGATTGTGCGGGCATGGTTATTCGCCGTATTGTGACCGCTATTCCAGATGTCAATGAGCTAGGTTTGCCGTCAGTACTGACTGATGTGATCATGTCCAAACGTGGTTTGGTGTTATTTGTGGGTGGTACGGGCACGGGTAAGTCAACCTCGCTTGCGGCACTACTTGGTTATCGTAATCGTAACCAGCGTGGTCATATTTTGACGATTGAAGACCCCATCGAGTTTGTGCATCAACACCAAAAAAGCATCATTACTCAGCGTGAAGTAGGCATTGATACTGACAGTTTCGAATCTGCCTTAAAAAGCTCATTACGCCAAGCGCCAGATGTTATTTTAATAGGTGAAATTCGCTCGCAAGAAACCATGGAGTATGCACTGAGTTTTGCTGAAACGGGGCATTTATGCGTTGCGACCTTGCACGCCAATAATGCTAACCAAGCTATTGACCGTATCATGCACTTAGTCCCTAAAGAAAAGCACGATAAACTAAAGTACGATTTGGCGCTGAACTTGCGTGCTATTGTGGCGCAACAACTTGTGCCTTCTTCAAAGGGAGAAGGGCGAGAAGCTGCCATTGAAGTGTTACTTAACTCCCCACTCGTTGCTGAGCTTATTAAAAAAGGCGATATTGGCTCAATTAAAGAGGCAATGGCAAAATCGAAAGACATGGGCATGCAAACCTTTGATCAAGCGTTGTTTGAGCTTTATAAGCAGCAGCGGATCAACTATGCAGATGCACTGCATCATGCTGACTCGCCAAACGATTTGCGCCTAATGATCAAGCTGCAAAATAATGAACAAAAAGGTGCGGGCTTCCTCCAAGGGGTTACGGTAGATGGCCTAGACTCAAAAAATTAAACATTATAC
>NZ_JAKEVK010000096.1:0-16509 GCF_022398435.1 Pseudoalteromonas sp. Isolate6
AATTCTTTATTACCTTAGAGCCCGTGCTCAAAGTAAAAGCACTAAATCAGCCACACTTTTCCATCCTGATGTCTCATTCTTTGAGAGGTTGCGCTTAAGTGGGAAGGAATCTTCAATATTAAATTCTTTATTACCTTAGAGCCCGTGCTCAAAGTAAAAGCACTAAATCAGCCACACTTTTCCATCCTGATGTCTCATTCTTTGAGAGGTTGCGCTTAAGTGGGAAGGAATCTTCAATATTATTATGGAGTTAACATGCAAGGGTTAAAGTCTCTGTGCGTTTTAGCATCGGCAATCAGTTTGCACTGTCATGCCACTGAGCGGGTTTCTTTGTTCAATGACACGCAAAAAATTGCACCAACATCATTACACCAAGCCACCGCAAATAATGCTCCAAGTCATGACCAAAACTATTTATTAATGCTTAAGACATTTGCTGCGCAATATGCAGGACACTCTCTTGCATTTAGTCAAAGTCAAGATGGTGACAAAAGAAGTCATACAATCACTCAGAAATATAAGAATATTCCTATTTGGAATCATGACTTTGTAGTCCTTACCGATGAAAGTGGTGCTGTTGAGCAAGTATATGGCGACCTTGTCGTCAATGTCGCAAAAGACTTGCCTAATTTATCCCCCGCATCTCAGGATCAGCTTGACGCAGCACTAGAATCCGCCATCACAGAATTTCCAGCTGAGCGACCAAGGATCTACCGACGCAGCTCCGTTGAAGAAGTCATTTACATTGATACTACTGGCAAAGCACGGCACGCGGCAAAGCTGAGTTTTTTCACCGACTTTCAGTCCGGGCCGTTTAAACCGCAGCGCATTCTATCTTTTATCGATTTAACCTCAAATGAAGTTATTTTCCAAGCAGATGTATTGCAACGAGCAGTGCATGAAGGAGGCAGTGGTCCTTCAGGCAATGATAAAGTTGCACGTCCGGATTATAAGCAAGCAGATTACGTTTCATACCCACCTAAGACATTCGTTGTGGCGATGGAAGCGAACGCTCAACAAACTTACTGCTTATTCGATGCACAAAATGTCGAAACAAGAAACTACAATCACAGTACAGCACAGGTTGACTCACCCTACCGCTACGATTGCTCGAATTCGACCCGTAACGATTACAAAGATTATCATGGTGCCCGCTCAGCACTGAACGATGCCCATCATCACGGACAAATCGCTAGCTTGATGTTTGAGGATTACTTAGGCCACAAGCCCTACTTTAATAAGAAGATAATTCAAAATGTTCACTACGGACTCAACATGGACCAAGCGTTTTATGAAAACGGTGAAGTCTATTTTGGCGATGGAGATTATCTCTTCTACCCAATGGTCTCTTTGGATGTAGTCGCACATGAAATTGCCCATGGCTTTACGGAGGAGTACGGCTCCAGTACACCAAAATCAATGTTGACCGGTCAAGCACGCGCCATCAATGAAGCGTTTTCTGATATGGCGGGCGAAGCTGCCGAATTCTTCTACTCTGGAACAAATGATTGGAAAAGTAACCACGAGACATTTCGCCATGATGACGCATTACGCTATTTTGAAAATCCCAAATTAGATGGCAACTCAATTGATCACATTGATGACTATGATGACTCCATTACCTCACACCATGGTGCAGGGGTATTTAACAAAGCGTTTCATTATTTAACAACGGCTACAGTTGACGGTGAGACCTCACCTTGGAACACAAAATATGCCTTTATTTTGTTCGCCAATGCCAATAAAAGCTGTTGGACCGGGAATAGCACCTACCTAACGGCTGCAGACTGTGTAATGCGACAAACTCATACTGTAAGTGACAAACTGCGTCAAGATGGGATAAAAAAACAAGATGGTGCTGACTGGCAAGCCACAGAATTACAAAATCATGTACGCAAAGCTTTTGCTCAAGTGGGGATAAACTTAAAAGTAAATAGTGGGCTAGAAAGTGAACTTGGTTTTGAACGTAAATTCCTAACGCTCGATTTCAAGAACTTAACGCGGAAAGATGGTCAGCAGGTAACGATTTCCAACCGTGATGGTTGGCAATGGAATTGGAACTTTGGTGATGGCAGCGCACAAAGTAGTGCATTTGAGCCAACACATAACTTTGCCACCACAGGTGTATTTAATGTAGCACTGACCGCAACAGCTCCATCAGGCCTGATTGACACTTTTGTGCTCCCAATTGAAGTGTTTGACAGCTACTGCTCAGCTCAAGGGGTAAACCATAGTAAATATTATCTTTCGTCGGTTTCATTTAACGATTACAAAAATGACTCTACTTCTAGTAATTATAGCGATTACTCTCAAGACATAATAGAAGTCAAAGATGGCAAAGCGCTAACAGTAACCCTAGTCGCAGCGCCACACCCAGATACTCAAGATAAAACCAAGAACTTCTATGTGTGGTTGGACAAAAATAACGACGGTTTATTCCATAAAACCGATGAGCTGGTGCTATCAGGAAGCAATAAAACTCAATTAACGGGTGAAATATCCTTAAGCGGCGAGCTCAACGAGAGCTATCGTGTTCGCACTATGGTGTCATTTGGTATCGTTAAATCGGCCTGTGGTGATATGTCTTGGGGCGAAGTTGAGGATTACACAGTCAAACTCGTTGAAAATAAGGACCCTGTTGAACTGAGAATCACTGCCAACCAAGGTGTCAACGTCATTAACTTCGATAACAGTACCGTTGATGCGCGTGTTAAACGTTGGAAGTGGGAGTTTGGAGATGGTACAACCAGCTCTGTAAAATCCCCCTCACATCAATATGCTAAGGCTGGTAGCTATGCTGTAAATCTAAAGGCATACGATAGATTCAATAGCGAAATTGGTAGCTGGATGAAACAAGTTCAGTTCAATACTACGATCACCGCAAGATTTACTCCGCGCAAGTCGGGTAACACTGTCTATGTAGACACCAATCAAAGCGTTATGCCTCAAGGTAGCACGGTACAGTGGCAATTTGGAGATGGCACGACTTCTTCTGTTCAAAATACTCAGCATACCTACCAAACTGATGGAGAGTACACCATTACACTGACAATAAGCCATGCCGACGGCGAAAAATCCGTAAATGAAACCATCAAAATTGGTGAGAGTAGCTTCACCCCACAGGTCAATTTCACGGTGAGCGAACAAGCAGATGGTACATTTAAGGTAACTTTTAATAACACAACAGCCAAACCAGATAATACCGCTTGGAACCCTCGTATCACTCTAGAATGGGATTTCGGGGACGGAGTAACGCACAATCAGAGTGGCAATTTCGGCCAAGATGCGGAACATACGTATCAAACTGCTGGCACCTATACCGCCAGCCTAACAATCAGTTACGACAAACCTTGGTGGGATGACTGGGGAGACCGAGTCACTGGCACTAAAAATATGTTATTGGAACTGAAACTAACCCAACCTGTTGAATATTGCGTAGCAACTGGGATCACAGACTATGAGCACATTAATACTGTGACGTTCAACCAAGACGGGCCGTTTAGCAATGCGCAGCAGCCTGGTGTGGTAAACCCTAACAACCCAATCAAATTGTACGCCACTCAAAACAATACTTATCGTTTTGAAGCGGGCTATGCCGGCAGCGAAAAATTTGCAGAGAACTACCACGTCTGGATTGATTTAAACGGCGACGGTCAATTTGGTGATGGTGACTGGCGTAACAACAAATCTGAGCTGCTTATCATGGACTTTGATCAAACCAATCAAGACTTTGGCAAAGGCTATGTTGAAGGTGAGTTCAGCATTCCAAGTAATAAGTTGTCACAGCCCGTCACGACAACTCGGATGAGAATTTTGCAGTATTACGGATTTAGCAGAGTAAATAGTATTGATCCTTGCTCTGACTATAGCAGTGCCGCTACCTCGGGAAGCGGAGAAATTGAAGACTACCTAGTAGAAATCCATAAAAATTAAGGAAAATCAAATGAACAAATTTAATAAGAAGATATTTATACCTCTCGCAGTTGCGCTCGCGGTGAGTAATGCGGTAGCGGCAACAAATACCTTTGAGTCCTCAGTTGACATCGAGGTAGCCGCGTTGAAGTCAGGCCCTGCTACGTTAAACGGTCAGGCCATTACAACTCCTGATGAATTCGGGATCCGCAGATTGGATATGAGCAATCCACAACATTATCAACTAGCGAAGTCTCGCTTAAATTTAGCTGGCCGTGATGAAAGTAAATTTCCACAATTACATAAAACATTAGAGGTTGCCAAACAACAGCAGCTAATGGCAAAGAACAGTGTACAAACAACGCCCCCTCCCCCGGTAAGTGAAACTGAGGTAGACATCATTAAAGAAGCACATTTCTTTCTTGATATGAACATCGCCATTTCTGCAGATACCAATGAACCATACGTCATTGTAAGAGCAAAAAGCACACGCTTTGGTGGTACGCAAGCGACCTACATCGATCTACTGCTTGAAGACGGACAAGGTAATCAGCTTGCGCCACTTGGCTCTACATTGAATGTGCTTGATGGTAAAGATACGACTGCAGTCTCAACTATTTCACTTAAGTCATTGAAAGCAAACTTCCCTAACATCGACACACTTTATGCAAGCTCTTACGTTGAACTTGAACACGAAGACGGCTCGATAAGTTCTACTATAAAATATACCGAGTATCCTTTCTCATGGGAACACGCAGAAGCAGTCTATGGCGCAATTGCAAGCAACGATGCGAACAATAAAGTTGCATCTGAAATGAGTATTATGCCCGCAGTATTTGATGGTCGTCCAAAGTATAACGCCACAGCACCTATCGATAAAAACAACGATGCGGTGATCAAGGTGTGTTTAAACCGTAACCATGCAGACTGTGATTATATGCCAGATCAAGTGGGTGATCCGAACGAAATTACCGATGTAAATATTCCATTTAATGGTGAGCTACGTGTTCCTCATGAAATCTTAGAGATCTACCCAACTACAGGTGATTTGCCTAACGGTATAGATGAGCCGACCAACATTTATTTGCAAGAAGGAGTGTACGGTGGCGCAACAAAACAAAGCTATCGTGGCATTAATAATTCAATTAAGCAGTTTTCAGACTATTTAGAGTTTGAAGTCGACACTGTGAACAAAGAATCCATTATTCGTTGGAACATCCCCCGCGATGAAGGTCGTTTTGGTAATGCAAAACTATTTTCAAATATTGCTACGGCAAACTGGTATATGACGTTTGCAGTGAAAGGAAACCCTTACTTCAAAACTGGTCGACGCGGTCCTGTCGCCTTCCAAGTTTCACTTACTTCTGAGGCATCAACTCGCTTTGGTAACTTTTACAGTGAAGTACTACCTATGATGAAACTAGGTTACAGCTGTTTAGCTAAGGGTACCCTGATCACGATGGCTGACGGTTCGCAGCTCGCCATTGAAAATATTGGTAAAGGAGATCTAGTGTTAGGTGCGCTTGCTTCAAACGCCGCAGTTAAAGAACCAATGCAGGTTGTTGATGTATCTGTAGGTATAGAAGCAATTAAGATGTATCGCATCAAAGGCGCAGATGGTTCAGACATTTTAATGACTGAAACCCACCCAATTTCAACTTCAAATAAAGGTGTTATTTGGGCAAAAGAGCTTAAAGCAGGCGACCGTATTCTTACAGAGACAGGTTCTGTAATTGTGACGGATGTAACAAAAGAGAAATACAAAGACAAAATCTACAATTTGAAACTAGCGCCTACAGCTGATTCAAAATTTGCTGAATCTCGTAATTTTGCCATGTTTGCAAACGGTATGGCAGTAGGTGATTTAGCGACTCAAGACGAGTTTAACTACAAAGATCAGAATACTCGTATGTCGGAAGAAGAGATACTGCAGCGTTTACCTGAAAAGTGGAAAACTGACTACATCAACAGTTTGAACTAATCAAGACAGCTGGGCCTTTCTGTTTGAAAGGCCATACTTCTCTGTAAGGAATTCAATATGAAATTTACATATTCTCCATTGGCACGCGCCATGGGGGTAGCGGGTCTTTTTGCCTGTAGTTTTGCAGCAACGGCTGATCAAATAGACAATTCTGACTTTGCTACTCAAGCAAGCAACTCTAATTTAGATTCAGTCACACTAGGTACCGCATACCATAGTGAAAAAGAAGGCTTTTATGCGCTGCAAAGCGTGCTTGGTCAAGTCGATGAAACGTATGGCAATACCGAAATGGATTTTGTTGTCGGTGTTGATATGAGCTACAGCCAACTATCTAGTATGTTAGATGGTAACTTAGGTGCAGCACTAGATGTCCCCGTAATTAAAGTGGGTGTTGGCGCCAGCTACTCCAAGCAAAATGCCGCAGATAACTATACTGGAACTTATACATTATTCCTGTCACTAAAACCTAAAAAGCGATTACTGGTTGCCAATCCTCAAACCGGATTTAAGCCAACCCAAGCCGCGCTGGATTTGGCTAATGCAAACCCTGGAGATAAATTCAATAATATTGGTAATGAGTTTGTATCAGCGATTGAGTACGGCTCTCAAGTGATGATCAACCTGAAGTTCCAATACAAAAATGACGAAGATAAAGTCAAGTGGGGTGGCCAGCTTGGGGTTGATTGGGCAGGTAAAGTCAGCGTCAGCGGCAAATTGCAAAAAGTCGATGAGGACGTAAAGCGTAATATTAAAATCACGGTTTCAGCGTTACAACTCGGTGGTGATCCGACTGAGCTGTTGAAGGTAATTCCAAACCAGCTCGTCAACTGTACGATGGAAAATCCTACACCATGTTTTGATGTATTTAAAAATAGCATTAATTACATCAAAACCAACTATATCACTCAATTTGATACATTAGACAAGTACAACGTCAGTCGAGTGTTGACCAATAGCTATACCGACTCAGGGCCTAGCCTTTCAGCGCTTGTTCCTGACGATGTCTATCCAGCAAAGAGTATTCTTACCAAACTTGCACTGAAAAACATGAGTGATGATTGGGTACAAGCAATCCTTGATAACCGCCGTGCAGATAACCTGCTCAATTATTACGCAAGTGAGCTTAGTAATGAGCACAGAACCGCATTGGAAACCATTCGTGATAATGCGCTCTTTAACTCATTTATTCTCGCAGACGCTGTAGATTATTGTAAGCGCAACCCCATTGGAAACTACTGCCGCGATAGAGAGCTACAGACTCGCAATCGCGTTCATCAGTATGACCGTAAATGGCTAGAATTATAAGGAATAAGACTATGTTAAAAGTCATGCTAACCAGCACATTTGTTGCATCACTCGCAGCGACTATCACGCCGCCTGCAGAGGCAAGCTCGACTTTATTTGAATCTAGAGATGTCCTCACGCCTCAGCAAGCGCTTGGTCGTTTCCAATGGCTAGAAAAGTGTTATCCAGGGCTATTAGTAGAGGTTTCAGATAATATCTTTGACCCCACGACTCCAATCCCAAATGAAGAGAAAATCGCCAATCTCAAAAAAGTAATGCTGTATAAAAACAGTGCATTAAGAGCGGATGCTAAATACTTTACGTTTGGTGATGAAGATAATGCAAATCCAAAGAATTGGTTTGCAGGGAAGTCACCGACTACAACATGTTTGCAGATCCCTTCAGACTATCGCGTCAGTGCCGTCTTAGTTGCACCACCCATTCCAAATTACTGCGCAACTAAATCTCGCGAGCGGGCCTATGAGTTCATCAAATCGGTTAAGTTTTCCAATATCGAGAATACCAGTAGCAATACTTTCTATAGCAACTATATAGGTGATACGGCAAAGATTTACGTTGATAAAAGCTACCAGCTCACGTTAACACCCGGATTTAGTGGTACAGAAACATATCCTGAAACTTGGCACGTATTTATCGACTGGAATCAAGACGGTGATTTTAAAGATGCCAAGGAAATCCTGTTTGCAGGGGTATCAGAGCAAGCAATGCAAGTCGAGATCACACCGCCTGCAAGCGCAAAAAAGGGCATGACGAAAATGCGTGTCACCATGGATTACCTCGGTGGCAGTAATGACGCGTGTAAAGAAGTAGACTCCGGTGAGGTAGAAGATTACCTCCTTTACGTGAAGTAATAGGTGGCAACATGAATTTATATAAACATACTATCGCGGCGTTAATGGCCAGTACGGCACCTTTCGCATTCGCGGATTCGGACTTCGTAAATGAAGCTGCATTAATGCAAAAAGCACAAAGTGTAAATACTTTCCAAAGTGAAATTCCAGGCCTGATGAATGACCATGTTGTGCTAGGTACAGCCTACAATAGCGATCAAAAACGCTTCTTGAATGTCCAAACTGTTGCAGGTCAAACCGTTGAAACATTGGGTAATACTCGCGTGCAATTTGAACTTGTCAACAATGGCAGTTACGACGAAGTGCTCCGTCAACTCAACGGTAATGTTGATGTTGATGTTGGCTTTCCTGTTATTCGAGTAAAAGCAGGTGGTCATTTAGCCAAAGAGATGTCATCTACAGAGTTTTCTAATACTTATACTTTTCAAGCATCACTGACACCAAAAAAACGTGTACTAAAGCCAGTAGACGCCAATCTAGGTTACACCTTGACGCCGTCAGGCAATACGCTAGCAAATGAATATCAAAGCAAGCTAATGAGCTTGGCGGGTGATGCATTTATCAGTGAAATTGAGTATGGCGCACAACTCTTAATCAACATGAAAATCGAGTACTTAAGTGAACAACATAAAAGCGAAATTGGCGGTTACTTGGGTGTAAGCTACGGTGCTGGTAATATAGGCATTAGCGTTGATGGTAAGCTTAATTATATTGATGAAGACCTCAAGAAAAGTGTGCGCATTACTGTCAGAGCTTTACAAAAAGGCGGTGATCCAAAGCAACTACTCAGTATAATTCCTAACAATATCATCACTTGTTCGCTCGATAACTACGAGCCTTGTTTTACCCTATTTGAACAAGCTGTGAACTACGCGAAGAATGACTTTGGTGATCAGTTTAATGCGCTATCTGATTACAACGTAGTGCGTTACAAGGCAACGCCTTACGAGATCAGTTCACAAGATGTACGTCGTTTAGATTCGGGTAATAAAGATATTCGCTTTGAAACCACCTACCGTACTTTATGGCTCGAAGACCAATTCAAAAAATCGGTTAATCATGAGCACCGTGCGCGTGGTGTACTTGCGCAATACGCTAGCTGGATGACGGATGTACAACGTCAAAAAGCGGAAGGAGTCCAAGAAGCAGCGTATAACAACGCTTGGATCTACGAGCAGTATGCTAGGATTTGTCGTGATAACCCTTATGGAACAGCTTGTACCGATGCGTGGAATGACTACCTCAACACTTGTAGTGGTAACGGTGTTGGTTGCATTCGCAATTACACACTGGCTGATTTGAATATACCAGCGGATAACATGACGCAATATTTCAAGTGTGAAAATGCACGAGAAGCAACAGCAAACTTTGGTGTTGAAGAAAATCATGTCTCACTCGGATTCAGAAAGCTAGGTTGGGCACCATCATTCGTTGACGCTAACGACCCGGCTTCAGGTGTCATGGTATGGTTGCCCTGTAAAACAGCGCTCCCCACCTATGGAACGGCTTTTGAGAATTAGGAACTAATACTCAATTTGTTCATTTGGGCGAAAAGATAGTAATTATTTTACCAGATGTAGCTATTTTCTCGCCCTTTTCCACAGCAAACCATTTACAGGAATTTATGTATGCACTTGAGAATCATACCCATAGTGCTCTGTGGCCTGTTGAGCTTTAACGCAAATACACACACCTACTACTCGCTAAATACAGAAAAAGAGCAATTGGGACAGGGATTTGAACAGAAACTAGGCATACCACTTGAATCATGCCTAGATGGTCAGTGGCAATTTCAAGGTGGCAGTCTGGGCGATTTAGCTTATCGCGGCGACTTTGACTCCGATACAATGATCAATACCATCACTGGGAGTGTAAAAGCGGGTATAAATTTAGTTATTTTCGGTGGTTCAGCTAAGTTTTCTATGCGCAGGAAAGTAACCAAGAATCGAAATTCTGCAGCTTCTGCGGTCGAGTTAACTTATGAAAAAGGAAGCTATAACTTTGAAAATCGAACGACTAAACCTACCATACTTGAGTTACTTAGCACAGATCCCAATCAAGTAAGGAGTCGTTGCGGAGATAGTTTTATTCACAATATCAAACTCGGATCACGTATTTATGTCACAGCTAAGCTTCACTTCAAAGATCGTACTAAATACGAGTGGTTTCAGACCAAAATAAAAGTGAAATTTCTTTTCTTCAGCAAAACCTTCACCAAGACCAAAGTATTTCAAGATGCAACGCAAGATGCCGTTTATACAATTCAAGTAAACACCGATGGCGGCATGACACCAGAACTGGCAAGGCTAACTAAAAATGGCACCATGCACTGTAAGACCGATAATCTAACTCCTTGTATAACATATGCCGACAGTTTGTTTAGCTACTTACTTGATGGTGGGAACTACGTTAACGACCTTAAAGACGAGCATTTGAATATATTGAAATATGAAGTCGAAGACTATGAAGATTCTGGCCATTATGATTTGGCTTACGCAGGCCTGACAGGAATATCTAATCGCTATATTGCACTATCGGCAAGACTTAGGAGTTACCAAGATCTCGTTTATGATGAAATAGAGAGATTAAATGCGTTTAAAGCCGTGTCTGACGACCCACTTGAAATTGAGCAGCTTACAGCTCGCATTACAGCCCGCAACTCTCAGCGCATTGGACTTGAGCAAGCTGGTGAGTATTGTGCAACATTGCCTGGCACAACTCTATGCGAGAACCGCATTGAATCGGCAATTGCAAACGTTGATTAAACAACACGGTTATTCCGTTATCCGCTCCTCCTTATTATTTTGTTTTCCAACCAATGAGGCTATATAGCCTCGCTTCTCGTTTTAATTATCAATGAGTTATAACGACTCCAGCAAAATGTACCGATCCCTTTTAGTTTATTGATTTTTTGTTTTTAAAGTCCATACCTAAAGCGCATAGCTATACCATTGCTAAAAAACATGTGTAACTATTGGAAACAAGTATTTAAATAAAGTACACTTCTACGCTTTCTGACTATTCAATAAAACAAGATATTAAGATGATCAAAAGCGCTATATACAAAGGAATCGTAACTTCATTGCTTGCATCAACTCTAGCCGCATGTGGCGGTGGAAGTGGCAGCGACAGCAATGATACAGGAACTGACAAACCAGTCACACCTACTAACAAAGCCCCAGTAATTGCAAGCCTAGCACCAATTACAGCAATGGAAAGAGACTCAATCACAGCCGTTGCGACCGTAACAGATGAAGATGGTGCGATTGAAACTTTGCTGTGGGAGCAAACGGCAGGAACAACAGTCGAGCTGATAAATGATAATAGCGAAACGCTCGAATTTCGGGCACCTGACATCAATGAAGCGACCACGTTAACGTTTAAGTTAACTGCGACAGACGATAAAGGGGACTCAAGCTCACAAGAATTAACTGTCAACCTAAGTGCTTACGCTCCACTTTCAAGCTTAACGATTTCTGACACAGCGCTGGCGCAATGTTTATCAGATACACATCAAGACGTAGGTATTTCAGTTGTTGACTGTACAGACTACCCAATTGCAACATTAGCAGGGCTCTCTGGTATTAGTGGTTTATCTACGGTATCTATTAAAAACGCAGAATTGGATAATCTCGAAGAGTTAGCTCAAATTTCTACGCTCACCGCGTTAAAGCTCGATAACGCGTTTGCCGAAGCCCAGGACAACTCAAATAATTATGCACATTTAGAACAAATTAGTAAGCTCAATAAACTTGAGTCGTTGTCTATTGTTGAAAACAAAGAAGATATTTTTGGTAAACAGCTAGCGTTCCAGATGTTAGATCTATCAGGCTTTGCACAGCTTCATACGCTTGAAATAGACAACTACAGTAACCAATATGAAACGATACAACTTAGTCAACTTCCAAGTGACAAGCTCACTCGTTTGGCTTTACGTACTCTAAGCATTGATGATAAAAATACCCTAAAACGCTTTAGTAACGTGCAAAGTTTATCTTTGACATATATAAACGATCTCGACTCACTGTCATTTTTAAGCTCTATACCTAACCTCACAGCATTAACACTTGACAATATCGAAGCCGCTGACTCAACAGCAATAGAAGCCAAAACAAATCTGACAACACTCGTACTCAACAGAACGCAGATTGAAGATTTCTCATTCTTAGAAAAGTTTAGTGAGTTGGAAAAACTAGGTCTTGGTAGTTATTATAATAATGCTGAGTTTGATATCGCGGACATCAGTGGTAATACGAAGCTGACATCCCTGTCATTAAACAATTTAAACGTTGATAATGTCAATGAGCTATCAACTTTTACGGAACTGCAATCCTTGTCTTTGGAGAGGTTAAACCTTTCTTCTCTTAGCTTTTTACAAGCGATGCAGAAGTTAACATCATTGAAGCTCGATCAGTTACGTAACGTTAATGATCTAGGCTGGCTAAGTTTCACACCAAACCTAACCGAATTGTATATTCATGAATTGGATAGTACCGCGGATTTTAGCGCATTGTCTGAGCTTGAAAATATGCGCAACCTCACCGTCGACAGCGATTACTCAAACTTTGCACTAGATACGTTAAGTAAAATGCAAGCATTAGAAACACTTAATCTAGAAGTTAATTTATTTGAGGCTTCAAATGAAGCAACATTACCAAGCTTAAAAACACTAAACGTGAAGAGCAGCAGCTATTCAAACATGGTGAACTTGACTAACTTGCCCGCGCTCGAATCAGTTGAATTATCAAAAGGCCACTATTATGGTAATGAAGAGAAAATCACAACTCTCGATTCTCTAGGTTCAAACTCGAGCTTGAAATCGTTCAAGATCAGCGGCTTTAAAGAGCTAGAAGATATCACTCAGATATCTCAATTTGAAAATTTAGAAACCCTGTGGATTTACTATTCTAAAGCGACTGATATCTCTGAGATAGCATCGTTAACTAAACTTAAATCATTAACATTAAAAAACTTTTCCGAGTTTTTTAGAGCTGACATGCTTGCCAGTTTAAACAATCTGGAAAGACTTGAAATACAAAGTAGTGCCATTTACTGTGATGATCAGGAGCTATTAACATCTCTCGATGGTGTGACAACAAACCTTTCTAACTATAACTGTATTATGAAGCCGGTCGATTTGAGCTTAATTACAGATGCGGCATTTAAACAGTGTATTGTAGATCAAAGGTATCAAGATGCAGTACGTAATACCTCACTCTATTGTAATGGCTCAGCAATTGAATCATTAAATGGAATTACACAGTTTGAAGCAATTAAGACTTTAAGACTGGATGGCTCGGTTAATAGTTCGTTGTTACGAGACCCTAGCTTAGCTCAGCTCCACACCTTACAGAGTCTAGATATCTATAGACTCACAGGTGAACTAACGGCTAAAGCTACACTTCCTCAATCATTGACCTCATTTGAGTTAAATACAAATAGCCAAACCGTATATGACTTCACGCTTTTTGGCTTGCCTACTACTTTAACTTATTTGGACTTGAATGGTACCAAGCTGACAAACTATGGTTCAATTAAAAATTACGCCGAACTTACTCGTTTAGAGTTGGACAATACCAACATTTCGGATCTGTCACCGCTATTCGATTTGACCAATCTAGAATATCTAAGTTTATATAGAAATCCAAATGTCGACTGTGCTCAAGTAAGCAAACTAAAAGAGTCTTTGCCCAATATTTGGCATATCTCGACTAGCTGTAATTAATATTAACGCTAAGCATTAAGCTTCTCAAATAAACACAGCCTCATTGCGAGGCTGTGTTTTATTTCCACAATCACATTCTGTAAATTGTTATCTCGACCCGCTATACTAGCGCAAAAATTTTTTAAGCAAATTTATGGCGCTCAAATCCACCATCATTAAAGCCCAACTATCACTCAGTGATATGGACAGACATGTTTACCAAGACTTTAATTTAACACTAGCTCAACACCCTTCTGAAAACGAACAACGGTTAATGATCCGTTTACTTGCCTATGCACTAAATGCGTGTGAGGGACTTGAGTTTACTAAAGGCTTATGCGCTGACGATGAACCTGAACTATGGGTTAAGAATTACAGCGAAGAGATTGAGCTTTGGATTGAACTAGGACTGCCCGATGAGAAGCGCCTTAAAAAAGCGTGTAATAAATCAAAGCAAGTGGTCCTCTATACTTATGGCGAAAATAATCAGGCGATTTGGTGGCAAAAACATCAGCCTAAATTATACGACTTTAAAAATCTAAGTATTTTCAGTTTGGATTATAGCGCGACTCAGGCTTTAGCCCGGTTAGCAGATCGCAGTATTAAGCTTACCATTACTATTCAAGATGGCGAAGTATGGGTAAGCTCTGATAGCACTAATATTGAAATCAAACCGCAGCAGCTGATGTAACATTCTGCTCTGTGTTAGATGATGTAAATCATTGAAAATTTTATCTCACTGGCAGCAATATCTGCCAGTGATTTGTTAGAGGGACTTTACATTAAAGCTTACGCCATACGGAAGTAGTGTCTGGTTGCTCACCACGGGTCCACCAGCGCGCTTGATATTCAACACCTTGATAACTTACTCTGTCGCCGCCGGTATATGCCTTATTGGCATTCCATGTGTTACTAGCATCGGACTTGTCTACCAGCTCCCACGCATCACTTTGATCGGGCTTTTGACCTTTTACCCACCATTTAGCGCGATAGCTTTTGCCCTGATACACTGCGATATCGCCAGCGGTATATACTTGATCGGCACGCCACGTGTCATCATTTGGCGGTGTACTTTGGTTAGTCACTGTGATAGTAAAGCTAACAGTTTTCTCAAATGTGCCATCAGAGACGGTTACTTGCCCTTGATAGTCGGTATTTTGCTGAACCTCAGGCGCAGTCAACGTGATAGTTGCACCGCTACCGCTGTAGTTCAGTGGCGATGGTATCTGCCATGCAAAGGTAAGCGGATCTTTGTCATCATCAAACGCATGAACATGAAGTGATGTACTTGAGCTCTCTTTTAGCGTGATAGCGGCGGGGGTATGAACCACAGGAGCACGGTTTTGTGGCTTAGCTAAAATTGAAAGGTTAAAAGTGTACTGGGGATCACTGACAAATAGCTGATTAGCAGCGAGTTGCGCAGCATCAAATACAATATTTCCGTCACTTTGTTGTACGCCAATTTGTAACGTATTCGCATGATTATTATTAAGTGTACTGGAAAATTGCGCAGCCCAATGATTGATATTGCTTTGTGTTATGAGCAGCTTTTCTTGTACCAATTCTTGGCCATTACCATCAAAAACCCGTAGCCATACCGTATCGCCTACATTGGCTAGTTGACCCTGTTTGATAAAGAATCCAGCAGACGTCCAACTTACCGGCTCAGTCGGTGTAGTATCTCGTACTATGGTGACGTCGCTACAATTGTAAAAGCCTTCACCTACAACATCATCACGCTGCCAACGCGTATATAAGATAGCATCTCCTCTAAATTTACTCGGCACCGCGATCTGCATTTCATAATAGCGTTTACCATCTGGCGCAACGAAAAAATCAACATTGCCATACTCTTGCACCAGCTCTAAATCTTGCCACCCTAGGGGCTTTGAGCGAATATCCGCTTCCGGTTTGGTAAGATAAAATTGCCAAAAGCTGGGATTATGAGGCGTTGTTGCGCGAAATCTAACTTTGATTTGGTTTTGAGCATCTGGCGTTATCACGGTCCTTTGCCACTCACTCGACGCGATATTCATGCCCGCTTTATTTCTATCGCCACCAGCACAAAGTTGTCCGTCAGGAACAGCAGCCTGTACAGCTTGCAGATTAAAGTAATCGGTAACATTCGCTGCAAACTCATGCTTTTGAACAAACTGCACATGCTCAGATGCTAGGTAAGCTGCTCGACATGCCGCGTTTGGGATATTACTTCCATCTTTTGGCCACCAAAATCCGCCCTGCTCCTCACAAATAGCCTGCCTTGCCTTTGGGCTATCCATATAACCATGTGCAAATGCGTTCGATGCTGCCATGCCAAGTGCCATGGCAATACTGACTGTTAACATAGAGTTTTTCATTTTCTTCTACTCGTATTAGAGAAGTAACTACCGCCACTTCGATTAAGATTAGAATGAGCGAGAATCTGTAGTTGCTTGTCACACGAAATTCAATCTTACTCTGCGCACTAAGATTTTACTCGTTGATAAACACAACTTACCTTGGTCACGCCACTGTCCTTCGGCAGTAAAAAACAACGCTGTCATTTTTTAACAACTGATAAGCTATTGCACGTCCATGGCATGCTCGCCTTAATTTTTTTGTAATAAAAAAGTATCCAAGTTAATTTTATTATGAGCATCAACTCGAATTCGAGGCATTTTACCCAAGCGAAAATCAATAACAATAGATGAGATTATTAATTACATTCAATACTTTATAGCTAGATCAAAAAACACCTTCACGCCATAACTCTGGCC
>NZ_JAKEVK010000097.1:0-16465 GCF_022398435.1 Pseudoalteromonas sp. Isolate6
GTATAATATTTTAGTATTTATGCGACACGAAGTTTGTGTTGCATAATCGCTTGTTGGACTGAGCCGCTACACGCTCGATGTCTCAGAGTTGGTGTTATTTATGCTATGGGAATTTGCTTTTTAGAGACATTAGCCAAATCATTTGGTTTGAACAGCTAGTCTATTATTAATTAAGCTTTCCCTGCATTGCTCAGCGCTTATTATGTATTCATTACACCTAAATTTATCTTAATAAGCAATTATGTTTTTTTAGCGTACAGAGGCCGCTAGCCTGAGCAATTAAGTAGGTTAACCAGTTGATTTTGCTCAGCTATCGAGCTGCTAACTCGTTCGCTCTACTTTGGTCGGTGTTGCATCTAACTTGAATACGCCAATTAGCCGCAAGATACCTACCTTACAATGCTGACAAGGCCAATTCGGTATTAATGTCACGTTTTCTCCTGTCTTTGGCCTCTTTGCTCTGCATGTGCATGACGCCCACGACTTTATCAGCGCTAACTTTCGCTTGCGACATGCATTGGCTAAAAAGCCGTAATGCTGAATACGCATGAATCCTTTAGACAATGTATCTATACTCATGTTTTACAGCAAGACGCAAACTGTGCTGTTAGCCCTTTGAGCAAAATTTTCTAGCTTATTTTGGGGCAAAGGTGGGTTATATTAATAACCCGCCATGGACAAAAACAATTCAGCACCGAAGAAGCATAGTTAATTGACGTGTTAACTGATTCTTGGCACACGACTAGACTCGAAGACCTGCTTATTTAGCTGTTTTAGTTTGCTTAGCGCTATTTGGAATTGCCCATTTTTTGGAATTTTTTTACCTGAAAACTGTGCCCAAACTAGATTTCCTGGGCCATTGTAAATTTCTTCAAAAGTGCCGTTGGGCAATATTTTGATAATGATAGTGTGTTCTGGCTCGCTACGAAAGGAAACAATTTTTGACTGTGTAGCCTTTATTTCAACTTGCTTGCCATTATGCGTTTTTGCATCGAAACCCTTGTTAGATGCAGTTTCTAGATTTAATCCATACGCTTCAGCTACGAGGCATTCTCCAATACTACCAACCATGTGACCATCTGGCGTGAAATGCCTTCCTGGGAACATGACTTCAAGCTCATCAACAGTCGAATATAATTGCCGTATTAATTTCTGAAATTTATCGTGATCCATGTTTTCGCTTAACAATCGTAACCTACGAGCGATTCGGTCGTTTTTCTGCCGTGAATCGTCTCGATATTCTACTTACGGATTTTTTATCACAATGGCTAACTTATTGCCAGAAATAGCTTTCTAAGTAGTGGAACTCCAAACCTAGTCACATAGTTAGAGTTCTAAGCATGAAGAAAAGTAAGTCAAATAAGGCTTTGTTGAAAGCGCTTTTAATCGCTATTTTGAAGGGTTCGCCAAAACACGGTTTGGGCAAAAATGTGTCAGCCCAGATCCGACTAACTCGAAGCTAGACAAAAACGTTTTAGAGCCGAATGTCAGCTCTATGCTGTAAGTTCAATTAGTGGGTGTAATGCTATCCTTTTAATTATTTAGGAAAGGCTAACAGGCATTTAAGTAATGGAACCAGATAGCCCTAAAACTATACCAAATATTAAAAATGTTACGCCACTCACTTTATTGAATCGGCCTCGACCTTTTTCGCCTACTAGCAGCTTTACCTTTTCAGCAAGTGCTGCATAACCAAAATAAATTGTGAAATGAATCAATGCACTGATAATACACAGCATCACAACTTGTGGCATTAATGAAACGGTTGGATTAATAAATTGAGGTAGTAATGCCGATACAAAAATTAATGCTTTTGGATTCAAAGATGTAACCAAAAGTGCTTGCTTAAAAATCAGCCATGGTTGATAGTGTAAAGAGGACTGAAAGCTGTCAGTATCAAGCTGAGGCACTGACGAACTATATACCTTAATACCTAAATAGCATAAATAACCAGCACCAATTACTTTTATAAAAGTTAATAGTTCACTAAATGTTAGAATGACAGCTCCCAGACTTGTCGCACTCAGAATCAACAAGAGCTGAAATGCAGCGACATTGCCTAAAACGCCAAGCGCAGCTAGCTTCTTCCCATGGTTCAACCCATTATTAATAGAAAGTAACACAGAGGGTCCTGGTGACACCAAAAGTACCGTAATTATCACAGTATACGTAACGTATTGTTCTATATTCATTTTAATTCCTGACAATTACTTAGTTACTTGGTTTTCACTGCCGTAATCGCGAATAACATAGCCCACTCTTATTCTGAAGTGGCTAAAAAGCTCTTCCTTTCCTTTTTTCTGAGCGACTTGGTGTTCAAAATGCTCTTTCCACTGTTTGAGCGCCGTTTCGTTTTGCCAAAATGATAAGGATAAAAATTTATCCTGATTAGAAAGGCTTTGAAAACGCTCAACAGAGATAAAGCCATCAACCTCGTTGAGTGTACTTTTCAACGCCTGCGCTATTTCAAAATAGAGCGCTTTTCCCTGCTCTTTCGGAGTTACTTCAAAAATCACTGCGAGCATGTATTTTCTCCTTCAAGATCTCGCTTGTAAGTTGAGCGTACAACCTGCAAAAACGTACGTTTCTCATTAACAATAAACTTTTCCCTTTGGGCAAAGCGAAAGTTGCTTTTACCAAGTTCTGACAGGCGTAACTTGCTTCTATAGCGTTCATAATCAGCCAAAGAATCAAAACTGATTAAGCCGTAAGCTTTATTATTTGAACCCTCATGAGGTAAAAAATACCCTAATAACTCTCCTCCACATACGGGAATGATTTTGCTCCAGTTTTCAGCGTATTGTTCAAACATATCCAATTTGAAGGGATCAAGTTGGTATTCAATACAACAGGTAATTTTCAAAGTGGTTGTCTCCGTTTTCGTTTTTTGGCAGTCTACTCGTCATTAAATTTTGATACTTCGATGGCGATCGAACTGTGAAGGAAAAAGAGTGGAACCTAATATTGCCTATATTGGAAATTTAATCGGAGATACAGCTCGTTCTAAAATGCTTACAGCCTTGATGAGTGGTAAAGCGCTAACGGCAACAGAGCTATCACTTGAAGCAGATATTACCCCTCAAACAGCGAGCAGCCATTTAATGAAATTAGTTGAAGGCGAGCTTTTAGTCGTCAGGAAGCAAGGCCGCCATAAGTATTTTCAGCTAAGAAATATCCAAGTCGCTGAACTTATTGAGCAAATGCTTAATATTAGCGTATCTGTATCAAGTCCAAAGATATCAACTGGGCCTAGAAACGAGAGATTGAGAAAATCCCGTATTTGCTACGACCACCTAGCAGGAGAGTTAGGCGTAAAGTTATTCGATGCTTTGGTGGACAACGGCTGGCTAATTGAAAACTCTACCGAGATTATATTGACGAAAACAGGGCAAAAGTTTTTTAGCAACATAGGCGTTGATTTTAGCTCATTTAAAAACCGAAGCAGACCAATATGTAAAGCATGTTTAGATTGGAGCGAAAGACGAAGCCACTTGGCTGGCAGTCTAGGTAAGTGGGTACTAGACGATGCTATGAATCGCAACTGGGCAACACAAGATTTGGATTCAAGAGTAATTCAGTTTACTCCTCAAGGACTTAGTGCCTTTACGAAAAGGTATGGTATTTAAGTGTTAATACATATTGTTGATGTATGCCGTTCAATGTTAACTCCTCGCTTAAAGGCGGTCTTAATGCCAACTCGCTAAAGGTAATAAATAGAGCCAATGCGTTGCCCAGAGGCTCTATTAAAGTTACTACGTTAACAAGCTTTAGGGCAGGAATGAGTTGGCTGAACGACCGCTAGGTATGTACAAATAGTGCAAATAGCAGACACCCACCATAACATAAATGCAAATTATGGTGGGTGTCAGTGTTAGCCTAATCTTGCTGGTGTCAGTGTTAACCTAGCATTATTCAACTTGCTCACATGAAAATGGGCCAACCACGTCGCTTTTGATGGCAAATTTGGTATCAATTTCCGGATGCCGTGTTTTTATCTCCTCAAGCGCTTGCTCGAAGTTCTCTTTAACCTGCACCCTCCAAGGATGCGATGAAAATAAAATATAGTTATCGTAGTCATTCACATGAAAATGGATATCCTCGATATAGTTGAGGCTATTTTCTGCTATATCAAAAGTGCCAAGGCAGTTTAAGTCGGGATCAACTAATTTGGATCCTTGCATATATAACACCTGGTCAATTTCGTGCGTCCCCACTGGCAGTGGCAGAACAATCAACTTTTCCCGGGTGTCTTTTAGAACAAAGCTGTAGTTGTCTAGCATTTTTTGTGTATTTCGGGTAATGAATTGAGCATTACCAATATCGCCAGAGGTACTAAAACGGGCTAAAGCTAAGCCATGTCCTTCAGGCAAAGGCTTTTTAGCATCATATGCCAATTGCGCACAACCAGACAGAAAAAGAGAACAAACAACAACCATAGTTCTAAACATATTTACTTCTCACTACATAAAGGTGCGGCATTACAAGCACCTGTCAAATTCTAATTGCAAACATTAAACCCAAAAAAAGCAAACATTACAACTACAAGAAATACACGAATAATCAAGACTTTAGATTGCAAATAGCAGACACCCACCATAACATAAATGCAAATTATGGTAGGTGTCAGTGTTAGCCCTACTTCAATAGTGCATCTATCGCGGCGTTTGTGTGGTAGTGATGATTAGCTTTAGCTGTATACTGTTCCAAACCAAACTGAAAGCAATTACAGGACTTTCCTTTCAATGGCAGACCAAGCTATTTCACTTTCTAAATATAATCAAGATTGGCCACGGATGTTCCAAGATGAAAAGCTAAGGTTAGCGCCTTTGCTATGCCATTGGATTGAAGGTGGTATTGAGCATGTGGGTAGTACAGCGGTGGTTGGTATGGTTGCTAAGCCGGTGATAGATATTATGGTGGGTGTTAAGTCACTAGAAGCGTCAAAAGAAGCCATCCAAGTGCTCACTCAACACGGTTATTGTTATTACCCCTATAAAGCTGACGTAATGCACTGGTTTTGCAAACCAACGCCTGAGTTTAGAACCCATCACTTACACCTTGTTCCCTTCGATAGTGCACTTTGGCAAGAGCGCATTTCTTTTAGGGATAAATTAAGAGCATCATCAGATTTAAGCGCTGAGTACTGTGCGTTAAAGCAAAGATTAGCGCAACAATACAAAGATGATCGTGAGCAATATACTCAACAAAAATGGCCGTTTATTCAGAAAGTGTTGGCGTCATTTTATAGCTGATATTAATCCAGCCTGTCGTGGCAACACGAAACGGCGATAATCGGACATTTTATAGTTTTTAACTCAGAGAATAAGTGCCCTTTCTGAAAGTATGGTTGATTGGTGGCAATTAAAGTAAGTTAAAAGGCCAAGAAAAACCCAAGAGCCTTGGCTCTTGGGTTTTACGTTAAAGCAGCGATTAATTCGCTTTTGTTGCTTTGTATTTGATAGTTACGTTGTAGTAAGGGAATAGACCGCGTAGGCGGAAATTCCATTTACCTTCTGCAGGTTCGTCAAATACACAGCTTTCTTCACTCCCCCAAAGGTATGGGCGACAGTCGTACTTAAAGAAGTTTGGCATTCTCTGATGGCGCACATACAGGTCTGCTTCGCCTTGACCCGTGATAGATACTTCTAGTTTATCAAAGCCTGCTGGTAGCTCGATTGAGCGATGTTGCCACCAGAACCAACCTGCAAGGCCTGTAAACTCGCCTTCAATAATCGTCGGCTCTTTAGCAAGGTTAAGGTCGATTACCACGGGGTCATGATCCGATGCGCGATAAGCGTGTGTTGCGTAAAGACTTGCTTTGTGAGTATCTGACTTGTACTCAGTGTTGTAGTCTAGCGCGACGGGTTCGTCAGCATTGATATGCCAATCTGTTACCGACTTTACTTTTTCCATCATCGTGTTTGAAGCAAAGGCGTGATCTAGGCTACCGATACGTCCTTGATACACGTATGAATAATCTAAGCTACTACCATGAAGCGTTTGCTTGATGTTGGCATAACCATTCTCTACATAGGTGTTGATTGGATCTTCCTGAGCGTACGCGTTCATGTCACCTAGAATAATCACATCATCTTCTGCAACTCCTGTCGGATTTGTGCCAAGCCAAGTCGCTAGGGTATTAACCGCAGTGACTCGAGTTTGGTTCCAACAACCTTGACCGTCATTTTGGTCTTGATCTAAGCCCTCAGCTTTTGAACAACTGCCTTTAGAGCGTAAGTGAGCCATTACCACAGTGAAGATTTCTTCGCCGTTTGCCTCTTTGAAAGTTTGTACGACAGGAGGACGGTTACCGTAATCAAATGGTACGGCTTCGGTAAATGCAGGCGTGCCTACTTCAGCTACTTTGTTACTACGATAAATGATACCGGATGTAATTGCATCCCCACCCACTTGGTCAACATTTAGGTTTACAAATGCGTAAGTGTTAGCAGAGTCTGTCGCATTTAAAGCGTTAACGAGGTCGGCAATCGCACTAAACTCACCAAAGCCATCATTTTCTACTTCAAGTAGACCGATGATATCGGCATCGAGCGCTGAAATTGCAGCAACCGTTTTTGCTTTTTGGCGTTCAAACTCTTCTAGATTGTCAGCTCCTCGTGAAGTTGGGAAACCTGCACCTTGACCGTCACCATTGAAGTAGTTTAATACGTTGAAGCTTGCAATACGTAAATCTCCACGCTCTTCTATCTGAGGTGCTTCTGTACGTAGATTAGTATGGACAAAGTTTGGTGTTGTTGTTGGGTGAATACGGTATTGGCTATAACCATATCCCAGTACACCCTCAAGGCCCGTCACAGAATCGCCCAGTCGTAAAGTGTTATAGGCATCTAGCGTGGGTGATGGGTAAGGAATAACGTCAGGGTTTTGTACTGATGAACCATCATCAAGTAAAATTTCTTTGCGCTTGTTTTCAGCTTCTAGCTGGTTTGCTGCGTCACCAGGAGTTGCAACTTGAGTGCTTTGGTACAAACGTTCAGTACCTAAGCGTACTTCGCCGTAACGTGCAAGTCCGTATGTATCGTTAACGACCAACTCATTTGAAATCGAAACCAACATGCCTTCGTAGGCTTCAAGACCATTCTCTGCAGGTAAAGTAACGGTAGTCGCTGAAGCCGTTGCAGAACCGCATAGCTCGACTGCGTCGACGTTAATAAGTTGAGTTTGACCATACTTCTCTTCAACTTTACCACGTAATTTAACCACATCTCCTGCGCTTACTGGAGTTGCGGTATATACGACAAAAATACCTTCGGAAGTATTATTATCAGCATCATAGTCAGTGCTTTCTTCTTGAAGGAAGAAGCCGCCAAGCCCTGCATCTGATTGTAGGCTTGCAGTGACAACAGCTTGCACTTCAACCGTTTCTCCCGCTAATGGGCTTGCATCGCCAGCGCCCTGAATGGCACTGATCAAGGTATTATTTTCGCCACAAATAACTGGCTCTGGCTCAGGTACGTCACCGCCATTAATGTGGATACCTAGGTTGCTAAAATCATTCTTCGCAAGTGCAAGCCATTGTCCAGTGCCAACAAATGCAGAAGTTGCATCGGTGCGGCCAGTTGTTATTGCAGGATCTCTGACAAGCGTTTTATCTTTTGTTCTAATATCGCCATCAACCCATTCACTACCTGGGTCGACACCAACCTGGCCTAGGCTATCAACAACTGCACCATTGAGCGTAAGCGTAACGGCATCATCACCATTAAACCAGCTACTTGTGTTTGTTAACTGTGCTTTTGCGATGATCTCTGCTGCTGAGTCAGCATGAGCAATAACATAAGTTGATTTAGCCGCAAGTTCACCACTTAGCTCTATGTTCGTGCGAGCTTCTGTTGCACCATTAAAGAAGAAGTTGACGGAGTAACCTGTTAGACTAACAGCTTCATCACTACCATTGTAGAGCTCAATGGCTTTGTTATAACTACTACCTTCAACGTATTCAGAGATAATCACTTCTGCTTGTGCATTTAGGCAAGCTAATGCAATAGCTGAAGCTAGAATAGATTTTTTAATCATTTTTTATTTTCCCGTGTATTATAATTATTCGAATTTTTATTCGAACGCAGCATTTTAAGCGCTATTGATGACAATTCAATTAAACTTCACGGTCTATTTACATTGGTTTACACTAAATTGTGTGTTGAAGGACAAAAGTCGTTGAATTTCATGTCATATATAGAGCGCTAGAGTGAAGTGTTTTATGGATTGTCGTCTAATTAGTGGCGTGATAGTTGCGCTATACTCAATTGGTATTAAAGAGAAACACATTGCTAGCGGCTTGTTTAAAATAAATACAGGAGAACATGAATATGGCGATAAAAAGTTTAAGACAGTCATGCCTCCTGTTTCTTGCTTTATCGTTCATAACACCTGTGAATGCAAGTAGTATTGTCGGTGCTCACAATATCTGGCCGCCGTATATTATCGATGAACGCTCTGGCTTTAGTGTGGATCTCGTACGCGCGGCATTTGAAGCTGAGAATCAAGATTTTGAAATGCTTACTATGCCGTTTAGTCGAGCCATGCGAATGGTGGAAAACGGGCAGGTTGATATTATTCCCGCTTTATGGCGTTCTAACAGTCGAGATAAGCGTTTTGTTTTTAGTGAGCCGTACTACAGCAATCGCCTTGTGCTTATTTCGCACGCGGAGTCTGATATCGACTTTGAAAGCTTGGAAGATCTAAAAGGGTTGAGCGTATGCGCTATTCGGGGTTTCCGTTCTGAAATTGCGCTCGCTCAGATCTCACAAGTTCGCTTAGAAAAGCTCACCAACCTGAGTTCCTGTCTATCGCTCCTGAATAAGCAGCGAGTAGAAGCCGTAGTAAGTGACGAGCTTGCCTTTGCCTATTTGCGGGCTCAATACGATGAATTTCATAGCCTTAAAGTACATCAATCGACCATTGCACAGTGGCCACTTCATATTGGGATTAGCAAATCCAATCCAAAAGCAGCAGAAGTTATTGAATTGTTTAATAAGGGTCTTTTACAACTTAAGGTGAATGGAATTTATAAGGCGACTTTAAAAAAATACCGTTTGGATGAGTGAGCAATTAATCGTACTCGCTTCTTTCGACACATTGGTTTATCGTAATAAAGAAAGGGGTAATGAAGTGATACTTCATTACCCCTTTATCATATGGTTTTTGACTTGTTAAGACCCTTAACGCGCTACAGCCTGCCAACGGCGAACTACTACCAACGCGAGGCTGAACCAAATCAACCATAACGGCATACTACCACTATCACTCTTGTTAGTGATGGTATCAGTAGGCGCTTTGTTGACAGTAATATTTACCTCACCTTGCGCACTTGCTTCGCCATCTGAAACCGTATAAGTGATGATATCGCTGCCAACAAACCCAGCATTCGATTGGTAGGTCAGACTATAGTCAGCATTAATAGCGACACTACCGTGCTGTGCTGTCGCTTCAGTGACTTGCAGGGCGTCGCCATCACCATCACTGTCGTTTGCTAGAACATTAATGGTTACAGGCTTACCGGTTGTAACTGTTGCCATGTCAGATTCTGCCAAAGGAGCTGTATTAGCAATGACAGTAACAGCTACAGTTGCGCCTGCGGTTCCACCGTTCCCGTCAGTTATTGCGTAATTTATCGTATCAATTCCGACATAGCCTGTGTTTGGTGTGTAGTACAGGGTGTTATCTGAATTGATCTGAACCTCGCCAAAGCTGGCTGAAGCATTTGCTATGCTGAGCATATCTCCATCAGCATCAGTGTCATTCGCTAAAACGTCAATAGTAATATTAGTGTTCCACTTCATGCTAATTGCATCGTCTAGCGCTACAGGCATCTGATTATTTGAGAGCAGTACACCGACACCTCCTGGGTCCACAATACTACCGTTTGCTTCACCATCGTCATCATTAAGGCCACCATCTTCTATCTGAAGCTGCACACACCAATGTCCTTCAGTCAAACCCACAGACCAACTTTCATCTCCTGGAGGCGGACAAATACCTGGCTCACCTTCGCTACTAAACACAAGGTTGTTTGCGTCTTCCACAAAGTTAACCCAACTGCCTGATGACGCTTTAAATTTACGGTAAACGGCATCTCTTGGGATAGGTAGACGCTGTGGCATAACTAGCTGATATACTTGACCTGCTTTAGGGAGCCCATAAGCAATAAAGTCAAATAAGCCGCCGGTGATTTGCACATCATCATCGCTGCCCAGTTGTGAGTTACCCTCATCATCTGTCATGAGTAGGCCACCAGTTTCACCGCTTGCGGTAAACTCGCCTTTACGTAAACAGACCCCAGGGTTACCTTCAACTAAGAAACCATCCTGCGTAATCACTTCTTGAGGCATAACATTACACTCGGTGATCGCGTCTTGGAAATCGGGGATCCCGTCTCCGTCGTCATCGGCGTAACCCTCTTGACTATCAGGAATGAGATCGCCATCGGTATCTTCCGTATCAGACAATTGTTGTAGTGACTGGGTCACTTGGATAAATACGCTATCACTATCCTGTGCACTACTTGAGTCGGTAGCGGTATGTGTTACTTTATAAGTACCTGGTTGTAGAGCTGAAGGGTCAAAGCTAAGTTGTAGCGAATCCTCCGTATATTGATCGGAAGTCATACCTGTAACTCTCCATGCGCTCGTCACAGTATCGTCAACATTTGGATCGGTTACCGTTGCAACGACAGATACAGTTCCTTCATCTTGGCTAACGGTTAATCGGTTTTGATCATTCTGAGTCACCATTAGCGAGACATCTGGCGCGATATTTTGTTCGCTCACAGTAATAGTAGTTTCCCGTTTTGAACCAAGGTTAGCACCACTATTCAAGCTGACTGTGATCGTCTCATCGCCCTCAAACTCACTATCTGCAACAGTTTGAATTGAAATATTGGCCTTTGTACCTGAGTTTATCGTTACCGAGCCACTATTCAAGTCATGATCCACTCCAGATGTTGCGCTGCCTGTCACCGTGTAGTCGACTGTGACAGGATACTGCGGGGCAGGGCCATTTAGCAGCACTTGAATATTTACCTTGGTGCCTTCAGCAATGGTTTTGTCTTTACTCAACGACACTATTGGATTCACTCTCAGCAGCTGTTGATCTGTTCCTAAGTTACCGTTTGCATCTGTGGCTTGCCAGTAAACATTATGCTCTCCGGGTGCAAATACGGTTTTACCTTCAGTAAGGGTCACAGGTAAAGGCTCGCCACTGCTATTGAGTGCTGTCGCAATACCCAAATTTACCTTGGTAAATAGTCCCGTCGCATTAACTTCTAAATCTGCTGGGGCGGTGACAACAGGAGGCTCGCCATTGGTTGCGCCACTTATTTCTAATAGTGCGTTTGCTTTAGCTCGACCACCTTTCCCATCACGAATGGCGTAGTTTAAAGTAACTGCACCTGCGAAGTTATTCGGAGCTGTGTACTGCAGAGCATTGCCTACTACGCTGGCGCTGCCTAAACTTGCCTTGACACCTTCGATAATGAGGGTATCACCATCAACATCGGTATCATTAGCTAACACATTCAAAGTGAACGTATTATTGGCGCTCCCATCAAGCTGGAAGTTATCGTTATTTGCAATGGGTAAGTCATTTACAGCTGTGATAGTTAATGAAACCGTATAGCTATCACTTTGCAGCTCTCCATCGCTCACTGAATACGTGAAGCTATCGTCCCCATTGAAATCAGCTTCTGGTTGATATACCCAGCCTGCACCACTGTTGGTTAATGACCCATTTGCTGGCTGATTACCAATTGTCAGCGTTAAGGTGTCATCTTCAGCATCTTGTAATGTCGGCAGAATAGTCAATGAAGTATCTTCTTTAACGCTGAGCGTGAGGTTTTCACCCGTTGGCGCTGTATTTTCGGCAACTACTTCAAGGCTAAATGACGGTAAACTCGCATTGTCAGTGCCGTCACTAACGCTGATTTGAATACCGTTAGTCGTACCAATATCCGTCTCTGATGGTGTACCAGAAAGCTCACCAGTTGATACTGAGAATATTGCCCAACTTGGCTTATTAGTGACAGTAAAGCTTAGCGTGTCCTCATCTTCATCTGTTGCTGCAGGTATAAAACTATAGTTTTCTCCCACAGTGACTTTCACGCCAGGTGTACCACTGATAGTTGGCAAGCGATTGATGTTGACCACGCTTAGTGTGAAGTTAAGGTTTGCGCTTTCACTACCATCACTAACACTGATTGTGATGTTATATTGCTCACCACCATCATTAAAGGTAGGAGTACCAGATAGTGTACCCGTTGTACTACTGAATGTTGACCAATCAGGCGCGTTGGTAATGCTAAAGGTAAGATTATCATTATCCTCATCGGAAGCACTTGGGGTAAAGCTATAAGTTACTCCTTCATTTACCGAAGATGCAGGTGCTCCACTGATGGTGGGAGCTCGATTCACATCGTTTACGGTGATAGAAAATGTTAGGTTTTGAGTGGTACTACCATCACTTACCGTGATCACTATACCACTATAAGTACCTGCCTGCTCGAAGTTAGGAGTTCCAGTTAGCGATCCTGTCGTTGAGCTAAATGATGCCCAGCTCGGCTTATTGGCAATAGAGAAGCTTAGGTTGTCATTATCAGGGTCACTTGCGGTTGGTATGAAATTATAAACACCACCCTCAAGTACCGACGTAGGTGGAGTACCACTGATAGATGGCGCCCGATTCACATTTACAACACTAATATTAAAGCTTAGCGTTTGTGTTGCGCTACCATCGCTGGCCGTTATTACAATACCGTTGTAGTCGCCAGCATCAGTAAAACTTGGCGTGCCGCTCAAGGCTCCTGTGCTGGTACTGAAGGTAGCCCAACTTGGTTTATTGGTAATACTGAAAGTAAGTGTATCTCCATCAGGATCAGAGGTGGTTGGAGTAAAGCTATAACCGCTATTTTCATTAACGCTGGTCGCTGGTGTTCCGCTAATACTTGGTGTGCGGTTCACGTTGACGACAGTAATATCAAAATTTAAGGTATCGCTGGCTGTTCCATCACTCACCGTAATAACAATACCATTGTATGCACCTGCATCGGTATAACTAGGTGTTCCCGTTAAACTACCACTTGAGGTGCTAAAGGTTGCCCAGCTCGGTTTATTGGTGATACTAAATGTTAAGGTGTCGTTATCTTCGTCAGTTGCGGTAGGCGTAAAACTATATGCAACATTTTCGTTGATGGTCGCCGCTGGAGTACCACTAATAACTGGTGCTTTATTTAGTTCAACAACAAAGCTAAATGTTTGATTGGTAATAGCGCTAACACCGTCTTCCAAGCCATCTTCTAGTGAAAAGACAAAACTGTCACTCGCATTTTGAGAGTCGTCGTGGGTATAAAAAAGATTACCGCTCTCAATATCAGCTTGTGTGAATGTACCATTGCTACCGAGTGCTTCCCCACTGTCTAAGCTGTCATTACTATTTGCATCTACAAAGAGACTTCCGTGACTTGGCAAGGTAGTTACTGTATACGTTAAACCTGTACCACTATCATCCACATCGCTCGCAGACAAAGCTGAACTCGTGATGTTTACTGTTGTACCACCATTTAAGGTTAAACCCGTATTCGTTGCGACAACGGGGGCGTCATTGACGTTTGTAACCGTGATGGTGAAGCACTGCTCGCTGGTCTCAGTACCATCTGAAACAACTAAACAAATATAGTGATCGCCAACATCGTCATTGGTAGGCGTACCTGTTAAGGTTGTTTCGGCCGGCGATATCTTTCGAATTCGATGGTTACCGGTATCTGCAACATATACGATGCCATTGCTGTCTACTGCAATACCAAAGGGTTGGCTGAAGCGTGCCACACTCGCTAAACCATCGGTGTTTCCTGATGTTCCAGCACTTCCTGCAAAAGTAGTTACTTCGCTTGCGGTCGTGATTTTTCGAATTGTATGCCCCGTTTGCTCGGATACATAAAGGTTATTAGCGCTATCTAGTGCTACATCATAAGGTTTATTAAAGCTCGCTTGCGTGCCTGTGCCATCCGCTGAACCTGCTGAACCCGTTCCGGCAAACGTAGTCACAACACCTGCTGAGGTGACTTTACGAATAGCGTGATTATTGCGGTCAGCAATGAATAGGTCGTTATTGCTACTACTACCGCCATTATAGGGGAAGTTGAATTTTGCCGATGTACCAGTCGCATCGGTAAACCCAGAAGAGCCTTTGCTGCCAGCAAATGTAGTTACAACACCTGCAGGGGTTATTTTACGAACGATATGAGGGTTCGTTTCTACGACATATAAATTTCCGTTGCTGTCAATCGTGATACCCGTTGGCGCGGCAAAAGTGGCTGCTGTGCCAGTTCCGTCCGTACTGCCAGGAGAACCGCTGCCTGCAAAGGTGCTCACGACTCCTGCTGGGGTGATCTTACGGATTTTATTATTTGAGGAATCGGCAACATAAACGTTGCCAGAGGCGTCAACCGTTACGGCTTTGGGAAAGTTAAATGAAGCAGCACTACCAGTGCCTTCATCAGAACCTGCTGTTCCAGAACCCGCTAGAGTAGTGACAACACCCTCAGGTGTAATTTTACGGATCACATGGTTACTGTAATCGGCGACATAGACATTGTTATTACTGTCAGTTGCAACATCATAAGGTGATTTGAATGAGGCGGCAGTCCCGGTTCCATCGATATAACCGGAGCTTTGACCTGCAAATGTAGACACCGTTGCTTCTGTGCTGGTGTTCAAGCTTAGCCAACTTGGAAGCGGAGTACTAGCTGAGACAGAAACGGTGACGGCATCTTTGTCAGGGTCGCTGGTTGTGACTGAATACTTGTATAATGAGTCCTCAGTTGAAGCAGTGACCGCAGTGGAAGTAAACGTAGGCTTATCGTTAACAGCCGTGACGTTCACGGTACTGGTCGCGGCATCACCATCAACGGTACCATCATTCGGCGTAACCGTGAGCGTCATTGCCGTTGTGTTGTCTATTGCAGTAGTAATGTTGAGTTTAGTCGTTACATCGAGGTAGCTATTAAGCGCAGTCGTTGACCCACTTAATGTCATACTTGATGTTCCGCTTCCCGCCACTGTGACGCTACTCACTGTTCCATTGCCGTCGGTGCTTGCGATGGTGCCGCTGTCCAGAGCCAAGGTAACCGTTAAGTTGTCATCTTCGTTATCAGCTAAAACGACTGCAGATAGATCAACTGTTGTTGCGACATCTTCTGTCACCGTAAAGCTTGCTGGTAAGTTACTAATTGTAGGTGCGGTATTGGAGATATTGGCATCTAAATAGGCTGATTCATGCCATGCGACACATATTAAATTTAGTGCGTTGTTACAGGGAACACTACCTATTAGGGTATACCAACTGCCATTTTGGTTGGCAACACCTTTGACGGTATTCGAAGGTGAGGTTCCGCCCGAACAGTTGTTTGCGGCATTAAATGTCCCTCCAGAATCAGAGAAACTCCAAAAATACTTAACGTTGCCCGAATTTTCTAACATGTCGGATGCGTTACTGTTGAGGGCGCTGAGTGTACCGTTGACAAAGTCATCCCAATTGGCGTCAGCAAGCTTAGTGCCTCCGCTATTATAAACATTGACACTGGGTAGACTGTAATTCGTGTCAAGACTAGCTATATCATCGGATGCAGAGAATGAAATTACTGCACGGGCTCTAACCGGGCCATTACTCACTGCTGTTGAAGCAGAACTATCAATAATATTGTTTAGGCGGTTGTGCTTGCGTAGAAATTTACTTTTGCATAAAGCATCTGCTGTAGTTCTTGCTTCTGCAGCAGTTGTTCCAAAATAACCATTGCCCAGCTCACTAGTTTGATCTGCGTAGTCATATACAATGAGCTTATCAGAGGCTGGTAGCTCAGTGCCGTTACTAACGTAGTAGGCTTCGAACACTTCAGGTCGTATCGAGTTGCTCGACGGCAATAAAGCAACGACACCGTTGTAGCTGGCAAGGTCACCTCCAGAGAGCGTAACATGGTAAATTGAGCTGTTACCTGAGTCGACGGTGATTTGGGTGATTGATGCAGTTGTTTTACTACCTGTATCAATAGTTGTGTCGTTATTGGTGTCTTTCTCATCGCCTAGAATCGTAAAGTCACTGGCAGTTGGCGCAACGGAATGTGCGTTAACAAACGTGACTTTAAAAACTAATTCATCAGCATTTGTTGTTTCGTCAGTTGGTGTGAGCCTTTCGACTTTTTGCCAATTTTCGAGTGCAAATGCGGATGAGGTTAAGGCGAAAAATATACTGCCAGCTATGCAGCTGTTAGAGACAATCTTACGAACACGGCTTAACAGTGAGCGCTGTGTAATCATAATGACCCCTGAGTGGTTCAGTTACTAGGTTGATAATATTTATAGAACTGCTTTGGATGACAACTTTGTGGTTTTTTTATACAAAGATGCCATTTGAGTGTAGTTGATGTTTTGCAGCTTGGGATGACTCTCATAAAAAA
>NZ_JAKEVK010000098.1:0-16288 GCF_022398435.1 Pseudoalteromonas sp. Isolate6
ATAATATTTGTTCAACTCCTGAAATAGGATGTAAATAAAACAATTAAAACCATAACAAGTCTGATGGGGAAATCCGATGTCAACTCTAAACAAGTCAGCACTCACCATCGCTGTATTGACTGCTTTATCGTCTTCTACAGTTACCGCTGCTACGTACGATCAATATAACTTTGAAAACAAACCTTCTTTACAAAGCCAACATCCCGATTTAAGAAACAAACAGACAAGGAAATCTACTCAAAACGTCGTTACATGGTTAGTAAAATTAAATACACCTTCAATTGCAGAACAAAACTTGGCTGGCGTTGCCGCTCAAAATGCGATATCAAGTATTCAGCAGTCTCAGCAAAGCGTTGAAGCTGCAATTGCTTCAGTAAGTCAATCGCTGCAGGTTGTCGCCAAAACATCCAAACTCTCAAATGCTATTGTTGTTAATGGCGAAGAATCTGAAGTTCACAAACTTCTTGCAAATCCGCAAGTCGATTCTGTATTACCAGTATATGATTACAAACTGACCGTAGCTGATAGTGCAGACTACATAAAAGCAACTCCTTTAGTAGCTTCAGGGGAAGCGACAGGCGAGGGCGTTCGTGTTGCAGTACTTGATACCGGTATTGACTACACACACAAAGCTTTTGGTGGCGCAGGTACAGCCGCTGCTTATGAGGCTGCAGCAAGTAATCCAGCCGATACACCCGCTTGGCCACAAGGCTCAGTTCTGGGTGGATATGACTTCATCAATAACGATCCCGATCCGATTGATGCTGGCACTAACCATGGTACACACGTTTCTCATTCAGTAACGGGGATCGCACCAAATGTAGAGTTATTTGTTTATTCAGTTTGTGATAATGATAGCTGCCCGGGTTTAGCGCAGCTTCTAGCATTAGAGTCTGCAATGGATCCAAATGGCGATGGCGATATTTCTGACCGCGTCGACGTCGTAAACATGTCACTAGGCGGAGACTTTGGTGATAACCGCGCAGGTGCCGTTCAAGAACTGATTGATAAAGCGGTTATGCTTGGCACTAACGTTGTTATTTCAGCGGGTAATGATGGCCCAACACCATTTATCGTTGGTGGTCCAAGTACAACTGACAATGCACTATCAGTAGGTGCAATGGAACACTCTGTCATTAAAGGTCAACAGATTTTAGCAACATTAATGGGAGAAACAATTGAAGCAGGTGCGGCAAGCTTCAACCCAGAAGGCTTTGATGAGTTTGAGTTCGACAGCACAACCACACCACTGGCGTTCGTAGAAACAGAAAAAAACGACAAAGGAGAGGCAACCTCTGTTGCTTGTGATCCTTTTGCAGACGATGTGGATTTTACAGGCAAAGCAGTCCTTGTTGACCGAGGAGCCTGTAATTTCACTCAGAAAGTGCTAAATGCCCAAGCGAAAGGCGCTAAACTAGTGATGATAATCAACAATGTCGAGGGTGGTGGCCCAACCGAGCCTGGCGGAAGTGCTCCTGGCATTGAAATACCAACAATTGGTTTAAGCTACAGTCAAGGTAAGGCACTAAAAGAACAACTATTGGCGGGAAACAATGTTGCCTATAATGTAAGCGCCACAGTCATCCTTAAAGAAGGCATGATTGCATCATTTACCTCTCGCGGACCTTCAATTAGTGGTCGCTTAAAACCAGAAATCACAGCCCCGGGCGTTAGCATTATGACTGCACACCCAGGTCTTGGTGATGGACTCACACCGGCAAGCGGCACATCATTCTCAGGCCCTATTACAGCCGGTGCCATGAGTATGCTTAAGGAGGCATTGCCTAACCGCAATGGCTTTGAGTTAAAAGCGACATTAATGAATTCCGCAAACTTAGATGTAACCGTTGAACCTCGTTCGCAAAACCCAAATGCAGCGCTTGCACCAATCAGTTATATAGGCTCTGGACTTGTAGATGTAGAAAAAGCAGCGAACCTGCCTGTTGCAGCTTGGGCTGAAGATACGATGCAAGCGGCGCTGTCATTTGGCTTGGTTTCACTATCAGAAACCTCATCTATCACCAAAAAGGTAGTCGTTAAAAACTTCTCGAATCAAGAGCAGACCTATACTCTAGCTTATGAGCAGCGTTTTGCCGATGATGCTGAGCGCGGCGCGCTTAGTATGACTTATCCTGAGTCGATAACGATTCCAGCAGGACAAACCATTTCGTTTGAAGTTACGGCAACCATAGATCCTTCTAAACTGCCTGAGTGGACATTAAACTCTGCTAACATGGCATTCTTGGATGCTACACACGACCTTACAACATTAGAGCTTGATGGCGCATTGAACTTCATGTCTGGCGACGAAAAAGCGCTGCACTTGGTTTATCATGTACTACCTAAGGCTGCCGCTAACGCACAAGTCATGCCTGTAGTTGATGATAAGGGCGCTAGACACGTATTAACCAATACTGGTGCCGCTACATTAGAGCCGTTTTTTGCTCCAACTGTTGCTAAAGATGAAGCTGGCGATAGTGAACGCTTGGATATAATTGGTGCATCAGTGGAAACGCTTTCAGTTCCTGCAAGTGTCTGTGAGAGTGGTTATATGCTGTTTACTACTATGATTACTAATCAGCCTATAATTCACACTTATCAGGGCGGCTTTATGGCCGACTTTGATTTACCAGCAAAAGGCGAAACTTCTCCAGATGGTAATTATGATGTAACAGTTCAAAACGGTAAACGAGAGTGGTTTGGCAACTTCTTGTCTGGTAGTGCTATTACATTCACTCACCCGTATGGCTCAGCAAGCGGTTCAATTACGAATATTCATTTTGCATCAGGTAATAATTTCGTCACTATGAGCAGTTGTGCCGGCGCATTTGGTCTTACGGCCGAGCAAGTCGCGACTGGAGTTGAAGCGAAAATTCGTTTCCGCACAGAAGAGGAAACCTGGACACCAATCCCTTCTAACTCATTAGATGAAGCTTTCGCAAATAGCTTTATGATAAAAGCACCAGCGATGGAAGCAGCTACAACTGAAGCGGAAGGCTTAGCGATGTTAGTTGATGATGCTGGTAATGAGGTAACAGAGCTAGCTCCTGGCGAATCAGCAAACTTAACTTTCTCCGACCATGACTTCATGATGCTATCAAGTAATGGAGCGGTGCCTGTTGTTGTCTCTCCATCAGAAGAGTCTAAGAAAGCACCAATCATTACCGCAGATCAGGCATTCTCTGTCGAGGAAAATACTGCGGTAGACACTGTTATTGGACAGCTAGAGGTTGAATACGCATCTGACTTTGCAAACCCGGTTTCCGAGTTTATTGTTATTGCTTCTTCTTCATCAGCAATCACAGTTAATTCATCGGGAGAGGTCATTGTCGCCAATAGCGAGCAACTAGACTTTGATTCAGGACTAGAAAGCGTTGAGCTTGAGGTTGTGGCGACTGATACCGGTGGTAATGTATCTGAACCTACGAAAATTATGGTCGAGGTAACAAACTTAATGGATGAAGAGTCAGAACAGCCGACTCCAGATCCAACGCCGACACCGGCACCATCAAACTCTTCAAGTGGTTCACTATTTTGGTTACTACTAGCGGCACCACTGGCGTTGCTACGTAGAAGAAAATAACCCACTACTCTTTGTAATCAAGTAATCAAATGGCGGGCATTATGCTCGCCATTTTTGTTTACTCTCACCTTATTCGTTGTTTCGGATCAAATTGTTCCTAGTTATAGCTGCTAAGCTACTATCAACTCAATCAAGGAGCAAAGAGATGAAAGCAGCGTTAGTGCACCAATTTAAACAACCGTTAGAAATTCAAGAAATTGAGAAACCGCAACTTACTCACGGGTCGGTCATCGTTGAAATAGCCGCCTGTGGTGTTTGTCACACTGACTTACACGCCTGCCATGGCGATTGGCCAGTTAAGCCTAAATTACCACTTGTGCCTGGTCACGAAGGTGTGGGTACAATTATCGAAAAAGCTGACGATGTTAAACACCTAGCCGTTGGTGATAGAGTCGGTGTACCTTGGCTACATAGCGCCTGTGGTCATTGTGAACACTGCCTCAAAGGCGACGAAAACTTATGTCCGGAGCAGTTAAATAGCGGCTATTCCGTCGATGGTGGTTACGCACAGTACTGTAAAGCCGATGCCAACTATGTGGTAAAAATCCCTGAAGGCTTATCATTTGTCGATGCAGCACCTCTGTTCTGCGCGGGCGTCACCACCTACAAAGCACTCAAAGTATCAAAAGCGAAACCTGGTGATTGGGTCGCCATTATTGGAGTCGGTGGCCTTGGCCACTTAGCAGTTCAATACGCCAAAGCGATGGGGCTGAATGTGGTTGCGGTTGACACTGGCGAATCAAAATTAGCACTGGCAAAAGATCTTGGTGCCGATTTATGTATCGACTTCAAACACAGCGATCCCGCGGAGTGGATGCAAAATAAACTAGGGGGCGTCCAAGCCGTAGTTTGTACTGCGGTCTCGAAGCCTGCATTTACCACATCATTTAACAGCGTGAAGCGAGGCGGTACATGCGTACTCGTTGGTTTACCACCAGAAGAAATGCCTATTCCCATTTTTGATACTGTGCTTAAAGGTATTAGTGTGGTTGGCAGCATCGTTGGTACCCGCCAAGATCTCGCTGAATGCTTGCAGTTTGCCGCTGAGGGCAAGGTAAAGGCCATTATTGAAACCAAACCACTTGAGCAAATAAATCATGTATTTGACGATATGCTCAATAGTGATATTAACGGCAGAGTCGTACTTACCTTCGACTAAGCCTATCAAACAGCCAAAACTTGGAATAACAACGGCTAGAGAACAAGTTGTTATTCTGAGCTCTGGTTAACTATACTTTACGTATTCGAGTCCAAAATCGTTGAATACATGGCAGCTAGTCAAAGCAACATACTCCACCCAAGTCAGTCGTTTAGCTTTAAGTACTTCTACCATATATCAGCGCTCTCCATGCTGCTGTTTTTTCTTTCTGTAGTGTTCACATTTTTGGCATTCATCAATAAAGAAGCGCAAGAGCAAGAAATAGAAAGAAATTTTAATCTTGTTCGATTATCCCAAGAGTTAAGACTCAGCTCAGATCAACTCACCATGATGGCTCGGGCTTATGCCGCCACAGGCAACTCTAAGTTTAAACAATTTTTCGATGAGATCTTAACGATCCGTAGCGGCACTTCCCCCCGCCCTAAGCATTTGCACCGCGTCTATTGGGATATGTTGCTGGTCAAAGAAGGTCAAGCACCATTTGAAAAAGAAGCACCAAAAGCGCTGCTGACATTATTATTAGAAAACGGAGTTTCTACGGATGAATTAACTATGTTGCGAAGTGCAGAGGATAAAAGTGAAGCACTCGTGTTACTTGAGCGTGAAGCCTTTGAACTCGTAGCTGCAGGGAAAAATCAGCAGGCCCTCAAGGTTTTGTACAGCGAGGCTTACCTACAAAGTAAAGTACAAATAATGACCCATATCAATGCTTTTTTAGAACGCAGAGAACAGGATTTCAGCTCACTCCTTGCAAGCAGCAATAAAAAGGTAAAGTCTTATTATGGCGCTGCGTTTGTTTGTTTTATCTTGCTATTGCTTAGTCTCATCGCGTTGTACAACTCTCGTTCGGCCATCCGTAAAAGTATTATTGATTATCTAAATACAGAGGTAAAAAGCCAAACTGAAGAGTTAATCGAAAAAAACAAAGCACTTAATAACGCGATTAGTGAACTCAGCGAGACTCAAAAACGCCTGATAAACGCTGAAAAGTCAGCAACGCTGGTGCGATTGATCCCGGGGCTTGCCCATGAGATTAACACACCGATTGGCGTCGCTATGACAGCTTCAAGTAACCAGCTCTTGCTTGTTGAAGGGGTAAGACAAAGGGTCAATAAAAATGAAATCGCCAAGTCTGCTTTATTACATTCGATAGAAAATATCGAGAGTTGTGCCAAGCTCGTCGTCAATAGTACAGAGCGAATAACTGGTATTATCGACAAGCTCAAAATAATCACCAATACTGGATTTGAAGGAGAGGTAAAGCCTGTTTACTTACAGCCACTTATCACACGATGTGTGAGTGAGCTTGCCAATCAACACCCACACATTGATATCACCCTAGACATACCTGAGGCACTTGCTATCACCGCGCCTGAAAGGTTGTTACAGCAGGTTTTCCAACCTGTGATTGAAAACGTATTTTACCACGCCTTTACTGATAACTCAGTACAAAGCCCGTGCGTGATTATATCGGCTCAGGCCTCAAAGCTTGGATATACGATTAAAGTCACCGACAACGGCGGAGGTATTCCACATGAAATCAAAGATACAATATTTGATCCCTTTGTCGTCGGTAATCGCACACAAAAAGGCTTGGGCTTAGGGCTAAGTGTTGCGCTCGCTATTGTCACTCAGTATTTTAATGGTGCAATTGAATGTGAGACAGAGTCTAATTCCGGAACATGCATTATTATCAAGTTGCCGAGCTAGTCGCGCTAACGAACCCAGCCGATACTTAACAACACTCGAGTACCCGCTTCTACTTTTGAAACAGAATGCTCTGATTTATCGGGTCTAAAAAGTTTGATGCGACTGCTGCTATAAAGCGGCGCTTTACACTTAAATTCACCTCCTGACTTCGCCCGCTTTAAAACTATATTTAGCCTGAAATGTTTCCCTGAAACGACTTTATCGGTATGCAGTGGTACTTCGCATCCGGTCGGAAACTTCAGTAAATACATATCAAACTTAACTGGCCACATCGCGGTTGCTAGTAACATTTTTTGATAACCCGACTGTTGCCTGCCAAGTTGCCAGCGAAAATACTTTGGTTTACTTTCCATAAATACACACTTTAAGCTTCATTATTATTGCGGCAATGCTTTTTATATAGAATACAAAGGAACAACGCACTGCCACTCTTCCTGAGAAATAGACTACACCGCAAGGTTAAAGCACCCGCTGTTAACGTTCTCAAAGCAAGCGCCGAGTCCGAAAATTCAACACGAATATCACTCATAGAGGCATTGTTTTCACCAGGTGGGACGATAATTGGCCCTTCTGAGTGACTAATGCGTGACTCAGATTGTTACACCTATTCAAGCTTAAAAGCTATGACTGTGACTCCCCATCAACCTCAAACGACAAATAAACCGTAAAGAACAAGCACCACTAAAACCAGCGCAAAACCCATTCGGATCCGCTTGAGTATGGTTTCATCATTCAGTGTTTTAAAAATCACACCTCCTAATGCCAGCCACATTGTGTCGACCACTATCGCCACCACGTAGCACACGCTAGCGGCAAGTAACGTAGCAACTAGATTTGAGCCTGCAGGCACCGAAGCAGTCGCAAAAATAGCGATGCAAGCCGCGTAGGCTTTGGGGTTAAGGAGGTTAAGAATAAACCCATCTTTAAAGCTAGGTAACTGTGCGCCAGTATTACCAAGCGCCGAGTTGTTTGCTGCAATTTTATAGGCGACATAAATTAAGTAGGCCGCTGCAAGCCACTTTAGCACAAGCGTCACCTGAGGCTGACTTACCAGCAATCCAGCCACTCCCGTAGCCGCACAGATCACTGCTACTAACAATCCCGCCAAAATACCAGCTAAGAACGGGAAACCTTTTTTCACACCTTGGCTGGCGCCAGCTGCCGCAAGTGCAAGTGGCGCGGGTCCGGGGGAGCCAAGTAACACCGCGGTTGTGATTGCCACAGAAAGTAAAGCTTCAAACATCATCTTATCCTTATGATTTTTTATATTACGAGTTCGCTTGATAGATACCACAGACGTAGCCAGGCGACTGGCACACCTTCACGACCAAGCAATAACTCGGGAGTTTTCTTATATTGAGAATAAGGCTCTTGGGAACAGAGCCTTTAATTTAGTGGGCGTTACGCCTCTGGGACGCGAACAAAGCCTTCCATTAGCACGCGAGCGCTGCGGCTCATAACGGCTTTTTTAGCTTGCCAACGGCCAGACTCTTTTAGTGCTTGCGCGCCAACCTTTAAGGTGCCTGACGGATGTCCAAAGGTTACGGAGTTAAGATCACCGCCACCAGCGGCTTCGTTAACTAGGGTGCCAGGAATTGCCGCCGCGGTTGCTATCGCCACAGCGGCTGTGCCCATCATCGCATGGTGCAGTTTACCCATAGATAAGGCACGAACGTTTAAGTCGATGGTATTGGCTTCCACCGCTTTACCGCTCGATGCTGCATAAGATTTAGCTGGTGCAACAAAAGCAATCTTTGGGGTATGTTGGCGAACTTTCGCTTCGTCAATATGACCTATTAAACCCATTTTAACTGCGCCATAAGCACGGATCTTTTCAAATCGCTCTAGTGCAGCGGAGTCTCCATTAATCGCTTCTTGTAACTCTGTACCTTCATAACCTAAATCGGAAGCACGGAAGAAAAGCGTTGGGATCCCGGCACTTATCATGGTCACTTCAAAAGTGCCTTCATCAGGCACAGTTAACGTATCGACGAGGTTGCCCGACGGAAACATATCAACGTCTGGGTCGCTTGGATCCATAAACTCAACCACCACTTCTGCTGCTGGGAAAGTTACGCCATCCAGTTCAAAGTCGCCCGTCTCTTGCACTTCTCCATTGCTGATAGGAACATGCGCCACTATGGTTTTGCTAATATTCGCCTGCCAGATTTTAACGACAGCAACACCGTTCTCTGGCACTTTATTCGCGTCGACTAAGCCGTTGCTGATTGCAAATGACCCCACCGCAGCCGTTAAATTGCCACAGTTTCCGCTCCAATCAATAAATGGTTTGTCGATAGAAACCTGACCAAAAAGATAATTCACGTCATGGTCGGCTTTGTCGCTTTTACTTAAAATCACGGTTTTGCTGGTACTGGAAGTTGCACCGCCCATGCCATCGGTATGTTTACCATAAGGATCTGGGCTGCCAATCACACGTAACAGCAAGTTATCTCGCGCTTCACCCGGTTGCTGCGCGTACTCGGGTAAATCGGTTAAATTAAAGAACACCCCTTTAGAGGTGCCGCCACGCATATAAGTGGCGGGAATTTTAATTTGTGGCTTAAATTGATTCATGGTTATACGCCTTCCGCTTCGAGGAAGTCTTGAGCAAAGCGTTGTAACACGCCACCTGCAGAGTAAATAGATACTTCTTCAAAGGTATCTAATCGACAAGTCACAGGCACCTCTACACGCTCACCACTTTGACGATTAATCACAAGAGTTAAAGTAGCACCTGGTGCTGGTTCACCCTCAACATCATAGGTTTCTGTACCATCGAGTTCAAGCGTTTTACGGGTAGTGCCCGCTTTAAACTCAAGCGGTAGTACACCCATACCGATTAAGTTAGTGCGGTGAATACGCTCAAAGCCTTCTGCTGCGATAACTTCAACTCCAGCCAAACGCACACCTTTTGCAGCCCAGTCACGAGACGAACCTTGACCGTAATCTGCGCCAGCAACGATGATCAGCGGTTGCTTACGCTCCATGTAGGTTTCGATGGCTTCCCACATTCTGGTGACTTTGCCTTCAGGCTCAACACGCGCCAGTGACCCTTGTACCACTTCACCGTTTTCCACCACCATTTCGTTTAACAGTTTAGGGTTAGCAAATGTCGCACGCTGCGCCGTTAAGTGATCACCTCGGTGTGTGGCGTATGAGTTGAAATCTTCCTCTGGTAAACCCATCTTGGCCAGATATTCACCCGCCGCACTACTTGCCAAAATCGCATTCGATGGCGATAAATGATCCGTCGTGATGTTGTCGCCTAAAATCGCTAATGGACGCATGCCTTTCATGGTACGCTCGCTCGCGAGTGCCCCTTCCCAATATGGAGGGCGACGAATATAAGTACTCGTTGGACGCCACTGATAAAGTGGGTCGTTGTCTTCACCATAGTCTACCGTGAGGTCAAACATTGGCTCATAAACGGCGCGGAACTGCTCTGGTTTTACGCTCTCTTTGATCACCGCATCGATTTCTTCATCGCTTGGCCAGATATCTTTAAGTGTGACCGGATTACCTTCTTGGTCGCGACCAAGTACACCATTTTCAATATCAAAACGCACGGTGCCTGCAATTGCATAAGCTACAACTAGTGGCGGTGACGCTAAAAAGGCTTGTTTTGCATAAGGGTGAATTCGACCGTCAAAATTACGGTTACCCGATAACACTGCCGTTGAGTATAAATCGCGGTCAATCACTTCTTGTTGAATTTTCGGATCAAGTGCGCCACTCATGCCATTACAAGTCGTACAAGCAAAAGCAACGACACCAAAACCGAGCTGCTCAAGTTCAGGTAGGAGCTTTGCCTCTTCCATATAAGAACGTACTGCTTTTGACCCCGGTGCAAAAGACGTTTTCACCCAAGGTTTGCGGGCAAGTCCTAATTTATTGGCATTACGTGCCAGTAAGCCTGCGGCAACTACATTGCGTGGATTACTGGTATTCGTACAGCTGGTGATAGCAGCGATGATCACCGCACCATCTGGCATCAAACCATCTTGTGGCGCTTCAATCTCTTTGACGATACCTTGATTGGCAAGATCGTTAGTTGCAACGCGGCGATGCGGATTTGAAGGGCCTGCAATATTACGCGTCACCGTCGACAAATCGAACTTAAGTACACGCTCGTACTGTACGTTTTGTAAAGAATCAGCCCAAAGTCCTGTCAGCTTAGCGTATTTCTCCACCAGCTTTATTTGCTCGTCATCACGGCCTGTGAGCTTCAAATAATCAATGGTTTGCTCATCGATGTAGAACATGGCCGCGGTTGCGCCATACTCTGGTGTCATGTTTGAAATTGTCGCACGGTCACCTAAATTTAGGTCTTGCGTACCTTCACCAAAGAATTCTAAGTAGCTAGAAACGACGCGCTCTTTACGTAAAAACTCAGTGATCGCCAGTACGATATCTGTTGCGGTGATCCCTGGTTGGCGTTTGCCAATGATTTCAACCCCAACAATATCCGGTAGTCGCATGTAAGACGCACGGCCAAGCATTACGCTTTCTGCTTCAAGGCCACCCACACCAACGGCAATAACGCCAAGTGCATCTACGTGTGGCGTGTGGCTGTCGGTGCCAACAAGCGTATCTGGGAAGGCAACACCGTCGCGCGCTTGAATAACTGGCGACATTTTTTCCAAATTGATTTGGTGCAAAATACCGTTGCCTGGCGGGATCACATCAACGTTTTTAAATGCCGTTTTGGTCCAGTTGATAAAGTGAAAACGGTCGTCATTTCGACGGTCTTCAATCGCGCGGTTTTTCTCAAATGCATCTTCTTCATAACCGGCGTGCTCTACAGCCAAGCTGTGATCGACAATCAGTTGAGTCGGTACGACTGGATTGACTTTAGCCGGATCGCCACCTTTTTCAGCGATAGCATCACGTAAACCCGCAAGGTCGACTAGCGCAGTTTGACCCAAAATATCATGGCAAACCACGCGAGCAGGAAACCACGGGAAGTCCAAATCGCGACGACGCTCGATGATCTGTTCAAGGTAATCATTGAGTTTTTCAGGCTCAGCGCGGCGTACTAAGTTTTCAGCAAGGACGCGTGAGGTATAAGGTAAAGTCTCGTAGCTACCAGGTTTGATAGCTTCTACCGCTTCTTTTGTATCGTAATAGTAAAGCTCAGAATCAGGTAAACGTTTACGGAATTGAGTATTCATAACAACTTCCAACAATCGGTGACGGAGAACAGGCGGCCATGGCGACCGCCAGAATAGATTCGAACAGTGTTCGATTAACGCTCAGAAATGGCAGGAACTGGGCGTAGCTCCTCGCCGGTGTATTCCGCCGATGGACGAATGATACGGTTATCTGCGCGCTGCTCCATAACGTGTGCAGCCCAACCTGTTAAGCGTGACATAACGAAGATTGGGGTAAACAATTTAGTCGGGATCTTCATGAAGTTATAGGCTGATGCATGGAAGAAATCGGCATTACAGAATAGTTTTTTCTCGCGCCACATAACTTCTTCACAGCGTACAGATACAGGGTAAAGTACTGTGTCACCCACATCTGCTGCTAGCTTTTCAGACCAGCGTTTGATGATTTCGTTACGAGGGTCCGACTCTGAATAGATAGCGTGACCAAAGCCCATGATCTTTTCTTTACGCTCAAGCATGCCCATCATTTCTTGCTCTGCGTGATCCGCAGATTCAAAGCGCTCAATCATTTCCATTGCTGCTTCGTTTGCACCACCATGAAGTGGGCCACGTAGAGAACCAATCGCACCAGTAATACAAGAATGCATATCAGAAAGCGTTGACGCACAAACACGCGCTGTAAAGGTTGATGCGTTAAACTCATGCTCTGCATAAAGGATAAGTGATACATGCATCACACGCTCATGTAGCTCACTTGGTTTTTCACCATGCAATAAGTGTAAGAAATGTGCACCGATTGAATCGTCATCCGTCTCCACATCAATACGAACGCCATCATGGCTAAAGCGATACCAATAACAAATAATGCTTGGGAAGCTTGCTAACATACGATCGGTTACTTTACCTTGTTCATCAAAGCTTGCTTCACCTTCAAGGTTGCCAAGCATTGAACAACCCGTACGTAATACGTCCATTGGGTGTGCATCAGCAGGAATACGTTCTAATACTTCTTTTAACGCCTGAGGTAAACCGCGCATTGCTTTTAGCTCGCTTTTATAAGCGTCTAGTTCAGCTTGATTTGGTAAGTTACCTTTAAGGATAAGGTGAGCCACCTCTTCAAACTGACAATTTTCAGCTAGATCCTTTACATCGTAGCCGCGATAAGTCAAACCTGAGCCCGACTTACCTACCGTTGAGAGTGCTGTTTTTCCTGCCACTTGACCACGAAGGCCCGCGCCACTTAGTACTTTAGCCATATTATTGTCTCCTGAATTTTTTACCTGCTGGGTATTGATATTTTGTGCTGCTGAGCAACCCTCAACAGCTTTAATTTTTTACTTATTTTTACCTTCGGCGAATAATGCATCGAGCTTTTGCTCATAATCGTGATAGCCAAGGTAATCATACAAATCCATACGAGTTTGCATGGTATCGAGTACCGCTTTCTGATCACCGTTTTCTAAGATAGATTGATATACCAGCTCCGCCGCTTTGTTCATCGCTCTGAACGCACTCAATGGGTAAAGCACCATGTCTACGCCCCACTCACCCAGCTCAGCTTTGTTCCAAAGTTCTGTTTTACCAAACTCAGTGATATTCGCGAGGATGGGCACATCAAGTGCTTCGCTAAATGCACGATAGTGTTCTTCAGTTTGTACCGCTTCTGCAAAAATTCCATCAGCGCCCGCCGCAGCATAGGCTTTCGCACGCTCAATCGCCGCTTCTAGTCCTTCTTGTGCGAACGAATCTGTTCTTGCCATAATGAAAAAGTCAGGGTCGGTGCGCGCATCGATTGCTGCTTTAATACGGTCAACCATTTCTTCTGTTGACACGATTTCTTTATTTGGACGGTGACCACAACGCTTTTGCGCTACTTGATCTTCCATATGTACCGCAGCTGCACCTGCTTTTTCCATATCTCGGATGGTTTTTGCAATGTTAAATGCGCCGCCCCATCCAGTATCAATGTCGACCATTAAAGGTAGATCACAAGCCGAGGTAATGCGACTTACATCTGCAATTACATCATTTAGAGATGTCATTCCTAAGTCAGGTAAACCATAAGATGCATTAGCGACGCCACCACCAGAAAGATAGATAGCTTGATGGCCGATTTTCTTTGCCATCATCGCGCTATATGCGTTGATAGTGCCTACGATTTGAAGCGGTTTATTGGCTTTTAATGCTTCACGAAATTTTTTTCCTGCGCTCATGATGGTGCTCTCTCTTAAAAGTGTGATTGATTGCTTGCTAACTTGGTTGCGATATTATTTTTAGAATATTGAATATGTCGACGCATCAGTATTTCTGCCAGTTCTGGGTCGCGATTACTGATCGCACGGACGATATGTTTATGCTCGTCAAATGCCGTAGTGACGCGGGGGCCGGCCATCCCTAACTGCACGCGATACATACGTACCAAGTGGTACAGTCCATTGACTAGCATTGAGATAAGGCTCGCATTTTTACTGCCAAGAATAATGCGGTAATGAAAATCGAGATCACCCGCTTCTTGATAATAAGAATGTTGATTTTTGACTTCGTCGAATTGACTCGACAACAAACCTTCTAAGTCTTGAATTTCACTGTCAGTCATGTTTTGTGCTGCAAGCCTTGCCGCCATCCCTTCTAGTGCTTCACGGATCTGATAAAGCTCCATTAACCCTTCCGGTGTGAGAGTAACAACCCGCGCCCCTACATTGGCTTTACGTTCAACTAAGTGACATGACTCCAAGCGATTAATTGCCTCGCGAACAACCGCTCTGCTGACCTCATACTTTGTCGACAATTCCATTTCGCTGAGCTTAGAACCTGCCGCTATTTCCCCTTCTACAATTTCCTTACGCATACGAAAGAATGCTTTATCAGAAGAAGTAACCGCTTGCTCGTCAAAAAAGCTCATCATTAGTTAGCCAGTCTTAGTAATTTAAGTTGTAGACAATATAGTGCTGGTTGACGCGCACGTCAACCAGCCAGACCGTAAATTGTCGACAATTTTCAATATAAGCAGTATTCACCATATTTATAGCTTGTGGCAAATAATCAGCCTCATGTATTTGTCTCGTTACGGTATCAGGAAAGGATTAATTGCATCGCTTAAAAATCATGCATATTATGAAGATACCTTTACTTTAGCCTGAAGATTGCGATGCGGTGTTTTCAAATAGTAATGCTTACTCTGTTGCTAATAAGCGGTTTAGCGCAGGCGAACACCTATACCGTATTGGTCTATCACGGTGCTAACCCTCCTTACTATTTTGAAGAGCAGGGAAAGCCCAAAGGTATTTTTGTCGACATTTTTCAAGAATTGGCAAAACTGACTTCACACCAATTTGAGTTTATGCCGCTCTCTGTCGCCAGAGGACAGCGCTATTTCGACCAAGGAAAAATAGATATTGAACCTGGGATCAACAAAGCGTGGCGGGCCGAAGCAGACGTCCCAGGGATTTACAGCATCGACTATGCCTTCTCAACAGAAGTGTTGCTTGGATATCAATCTCGCTGTGTGGGCAAGCATAAGCCTGAGCAGTTTTACGGCGCATTGGTCGGCAAAGTAAGAGGATATCGTTACGATAATTTTGAAGCGCACTTAGGCGAAGACAAAATAGTAGTTTATGAAAATGTATCTGAGAAAGAACTGCTCGCACAGCTTGAACATGATCGTTTAGACTACATCATGATTGGTTCGGTGACAGCAGACTACTATATTTCACAACAACCAAAGTATCGCAAATTTCAGTCTTGCTATGAAATAAGCCGATTACCCGTACATATGCGCTTGCAGCCTCATCTAACTGAGTTACAAACGGAAATAAATATCGCTTTGCGACGAATGGTTAATGACGGAAAAATAAAATCCATCTATGCTAAATATAGATTAACGCATTAACGTGTGGAGTTGTTTAGTAATGACGAATGCTGTTGTTGGACGTCTACTACTGTTTATATTGCTGATTAGCCCGTTGCCATTACAGGCAAAATTACAGGTTGTTACGGAACTTTCTCCACCCAATCAAACCATAGAAAACCATCAAGTTGCAGGCTCAAGTACCGATCTGGTCAAAGCGATTTTAAAAGCGGCTGAACTCGAGGGACAGTTTTCAATTTACCCTTGGGCTCGAGCTTTTAAATTAGCACAGCATGACAAATATACCTTGATTTATAGCATCGCAAAGACCCCTGCGAGAGAAGACAGCTTTCATTGGATTGGCCCTGTTGCCGTGTTTCATTTGGGGTTTGTTACCAATCGCTATCGTGAGGACATAAAAATTCAATCACTTGAGGATGCCAAACAATACAAAATAGCAGTTCAGCGTGGTGATATCGCCGAAGGCACACTTAAAACACTTGGGTTTAACTTTGTTCAAACCAGCGACATCGAAAAGTCATATGAGTTACTCGTTGCAAATCGCGTTGATTTAGTGATTGATGACCCACGTTATATCAAAACCATGGCCATAGAGCTTAACCTCCCTGCCGACCACTTTACCTTTTTATACGATGTGGAAGCACTCTCGGTAAAAGGTTACCTTGCAACGAACAACCAGTTACCAGCCGACATTGTCGAACGATTACGTATTGCGTTTGCGAAAGTAAGTAAAACAGAAACTTATCGTAAGGTACTGGAGCTCTAGCTAATAACAATTGCTTTAATTCAAAATTCTCCCATGTATCTTGGTTTGTATGGGTAGTACTTATACCAATTGAATTAATTCTCTAATC
>NZ_JAKEVK010000099.1:0-16000 GCF_022398435.1 Pseudoalteromonas sp. Isolate6
GGATTTACTATGAAGCACCTGTTTTCATCTATTATCTTATCTGTATTATTCTCTGGTTTAACATTCGCTAGCACCGACAATACTATCGTTCAGACTACGGAACACGGTATTAAAGGAGTAATTCAAACTCACAATGATGGTAAGGACCAATCGCCAAACCTGCAAAGTGATTCCTCTCCAATTCAGTTTTCGATAACTAACAAAATGCAGGGTATAGTCTCGGCATCCATTCAATACAAGGGTAATTTTTACTTTTTATCGCTAGATCAAAATAAGAAGCTAGTTAAAATATCAGGGATTGATGCGACTAAGCAGCCACTCGTTAACACTCAAGCACTCCAAACAGATATTAAAGATATGTTACATCATGCAAAACTGAATGGAAGCGCCATCATGAAGAGCCAATCTACTCTAGACCAGCAATCGAAACTGGTGTTGCTGAAGTTCTTCGAGTTTTTATCGACCTACCCGTTAGGTGAGGCAATAGAACAAGAAGTTACTAGGGACTTTAGTGCACAAGGATGGACCGATCTTTGTCCATACATGGGTTACTCAAGAACAGCGGTTTGGGATGTTAACGATTCAAACGTAAAAACACGGAGTTATATTGTTGGCGGTCATGGTTTTTGTGCTGCTCGATGCGGTGCTGGCTGCCCAATGTTTGGCGATGGACAATACACTCAAGATTGCTTAAATCACGATGCCTGTGCTGACGTTGAAGGTGAGCAACTCGGTGTATGTAGCGATGAGTGGTCAGCAGCCTCCGATGACTTTTGGTTTTCACCTGATTGTACAACTTCACCATCCTCACTACGTTAAATATCGTATTATGTGAACGACACTTTTTGTGCAAAAAACGTGCGACTGTCATTGCGTTGCAGAAATTATCAGCTCGCGTTAATCTCATCACGACACAATAAACGTGAATGATAAATAAGGATATGTACATGTCACACAAGCAATTGAAACTTTTAGCGGTGAGCTTAGGGTTTCTCGCCCTTGCGCCTTTATTTGGTTTACTCATTGCTGAACTTAGCGTTGCAGTACTGAATTGTCGGGTTTCAGAAAGTGGTCATTCTGATTGTGTTATCGGCGGTATTGATATTGGAATGCTACTTGCCGTCTTATATACGGGTGGCTGGTTCGGTATTATTACAGTGCCAGTAGGAGGTTTGGCAGCGCTAGTCTGTTACAACAAATATCGTGATGCACAATTGAATAAAAAGCAATAAAAAAGGGGCTAAACGCCCCTTCTCTTCACATCAATTAGGTTAGATTGCTGCGTTTCTGAATTCTTTGACGAATTGCTTAACAGGCATATCGTTACAACGTAAGTTGCGAACCTGTTGGTTATTCAAACGTAGGTGATTTACGCCGTGACGAACTGCGTCTAAGCATAGCTCAGTTGCGGTATCAGTTTTTTCAGCGATTAGCTCAACTTTCTTTTCTTGCTTTTGCGAGCGCTTTGCCGCTTTCGCAAACTCACGGATATCTTCACCGTTACAATGGATGCTTGGTGAAAAGCGTGAAATAAATAGACCTAGTGAAGAAGCTTCTCTACGAGCTGCACTGAAACCTTGTTCTGCTGCAACAGCACATACTTTTGTCGCTGGTGATGCATCAGCTTGAGTGAACTCAACCTGTGAAGCAAAAGCCGTTGTAGAAACCAAAGAAACAAGACCAAAGAAAGAGAGAGATTTAAGCATAATATACCCCAATTGAACGATTCGGCGCGGATTATAATTACAATGAAGAATAAGTAAACAGCTAAATCATGCAATTTTGATTATTTAATGATCTATTCACACTAAGCTAAAATCCTCGTTATCCCCGCGCTAAACTTGTGCAAAATTTAACAACTACCAACATGCGTACCCATTCACTAAAGAAGTTATTTCCCCCAAGCGCTGACCCTCTCGTTTTTAAGTGATAAACTTTGTCAAATAACAGCAAGAATCTAAAGAGAGCGCTATGAAAATTGTTTCGTTTAATATAAACGGCCTTAGAGCTAGACTGCATCAATTACAAGCATTGATTGAAAAACACCAACCTGATGTCATTGGACTGCAAGAAATTAAAGTCCATGACGAAGCTTTTCCTGTCGACGATGTAGAAGCGCTTGGCTACCATGTTTATTTCCATGGCCAAAAGGCGCATTACGGTGTGGCACTACTCTCCAAGAAACCTGCAAAAGCGATACAAAAAGGCTTCGCAACGGATACTGATGAATCACAACGTCGCATGATCAGCGGTACGTTTGAAAGCGATTCAGGGAACGAAGTTACCGTTATGAATGGTTACTTCCCTCAAGGGGATAACATCAGCCATGAAACAAAGTTTCCGTATAAAAGACAATTTTATGCGGACCTCATGACCCATTTAAATAATTTTGCCGATCCTCAATCTAACCTTGTGGTCATGGGCGATATTAATATTTCTCCACTGGATGCAGATATTGGTATTGGTGAGCAAAACCGCAAGCGTTGGTTAAAAACAGGTAAGTGCTCGTTCCAACCTGAAGAGCGCGAATGGTTAAAAACACTGCTAGATTGGGGTTTTAAAGATACATTTAGAGAGTTAACACCTGATGCAACCGAAAAGTACTCATGGTTTGACTATCGCTCTAAAGGGTTTGATGATAATCGTGGCCTACGCATTGATGTGGTTCTAGCAACGGCTCCTTTAACTGCGAAGTGTATTGAAAGTGACATAGATTACGAATTGAGAGGAATTGATAAACCCTCAGATCACGCACCTATTTGGGCAACTTTCGACATCTAATCGCGCGCTTTTCCGCCGAGACTGTAAATTCAGTGCTCGGCATATACTAAAATCACCAACTTAAAAACTGGATAGAAACGTGACGTTTATCGCTGCCCTTGGGTTATTTTTACTCAGTTTTCATCGCAAAGAATATCAGCAATTGTTACAAGTGCCTGCCAGACAAACTGGTGTATTTAGCTGTGCAGTCGTGCTTACATTCCTTTGGCAAATAAAAGCAGGTATCCTACCTGAGTTGAACATTCATATTCTAGGAATAACCGCAGTAACGTTAATTTTGGGTTGGCGGCTAGGCGCGTTGAGTGCGACTTTGGCCTGTCTCGTCCACAGTTACTTTAGCGCTTTTACTTTGATAGAGTTCGGTAATTTTTGGCTATTCACAGCACTGCTCCCTGTTTACTTAAGCTATGGACTTTTTGCCCTTTGCTATCATCATTTACCGCGGCACTTTTTTGTTTATATTTTTGTTTGTGCATTTATTTTCGCAGGTACGGTGGGCTGTTTAAAGATACTCCTAAGCGCATTCTATTATTATGCAGTCGATGCCTATACTTGGTATCAGTTGGCGGACAATTATCTCCATTTTGCGGTGATAATGTGGTTCCCGGAAGCCATGTTGAATGGTATGGCCATCACCTTACTCATTACATATCGCCCACACTGGGTAAAAACTTTTTTTGATAGGGAATACTTAGACAAATGATCTCCCACTACCGCTGTCCACTGTGTAAACTGCCTTTATATCAGGGCGGTGCCAGCTACAGTTGCAATAATAATCATCAATTTGATATTGCCAAAGAAGGCTATGTCAACTTACTACCCGTGCAAAATAAAAAATCAAAACAACCGGGCGACAATCAGGAAATGGTTGCAGCGCGTCGGGCATTCTTCGAAACCGATCACTATCACTTTCTACGTGATAGACTTGCACAAATAGTCTCTGAAAAATTGCCAGCTACCCTACTGGATTTAGGATGTGGTGAAGGATTTTATACCCGTGAAATCGCAAACCGCTGCGAGAATGCTAAAGTCTACGGGGTCGATATCGCAAAACCTGCTGTCCGCTATGCTGCTAAACGCTATCCTCAAGTAGAGTTTAGCGTAGCCTCTATCAAAGACGCCCCTTTTGAAAATGAATTTGCAGATGTGATTGTGAGTATTTTTGCGCCAGTGTTTGCCGAGGAACTTGCCCGTCTATGCAAACCATCAGGCAGTTTGTATGTCGTCTCACCTGGTGAGCACCATCTATTCGAACTCAAGTCGCTGATTTATGATAATGTAAAGCTACACAAGGCACCTGAAACACCACAAGGGTTTGAATTGGTTGAACGAACTAAATTGCAACAAACACATAGCATGGAATTTGAGTGTGTTGAGCACTTAATCATGATGACGCCGTTTGCATGGAAATTTAAGCAACAACACATGGATAGATTACAAAAGATGGATCATATCGAAGTCACGCTCTCGTTTTTAATAAACGAATATCAGCGCAAGTAATCCAACATCAGATCACCAATTATGAGCAAATCACTGCCTACTTGCTTGGTAGGCAGGAAAACGGATCCTACAGGTTTTCTTGCGTAAACGCTTTGTCCATTTTATCGAACATATCTTTTAGCAATCGCGCTAAATCTCTGTATCTAGGCTTTCTTGAAGACAGGGGCGAATCATAACCATTAGCAACCATCTTTTGATGCAGCTCTGTATACCAAGAATACAAAGCCGGATTCAACGGCGTTTCAGCTCTTTTACCAAGCCATAATAATCCTTGGACAGGAAGCGATAAAAAGAACAAAGCAATCGCAATGGCTTGCGGAAGATATTGAAAACCCAATTGGCTGGTCTGCAAAAACAGAGTAAACACCGCCAGCATAGGCATTGTATTTAAAGCAAGTTCTGTCGCCTTGATCACCCTAAATTCAGGGAACAACGGTGCTAGCTCCTTGCGCATAGGCCACTCTTTCGAGTATTGACGTCCAAGTTGCACTTGCGAAATAAGACTTTTTTGCATCATAACTCCTAGGTGCTAACTTTTATATAAAAAATGAGGTAAAATCGACGTCTTTACTGTCAACTATACCTTAGTCTAAATGCGTAGCTTATATGCGCTATAGCTTTAAGCTTAATACGCAATAACTGTTATTGTCAAAACGGAAAGTCATTATGTCATCTCAGCATGTTTTGGTTCTTAATTGTGGAAGCTCCAGTCTTAAGTTTGCAATCATCGATAATGCAACGGGAGAGGAGATATTATCAGGTCTGGCTGAACGCCTAGCTGAACAGTCGCCACAAATTAAATATAAGTTCCAAGGCAACAAGGAAATCGTGCCCCTAAATAGTGGTGATGCGCACCAAGTTGCGATCACAACACTTGTAAAACTTATCAAAGATCTCGCGTTAGACGCAAATCTTGTCGCTGTAGGCCATCGCGTGGTACACGGCGGTGAGCGCTTCACACACTCAGTCATTATCGATGACTCCGTTATCACAGCTATCCAAGAAACGGCAAGTCTGGCGCCTTTACATAACCCAGCTAACCTACTTGGGATCCGATCAGCTCAAGCCGCATTTGCACATTTACCGCAAATCGCTGTCTTTGATACGGCTTTCCATCAAAGTATGGATCAAACAGCGTACCTTTATGCCCTACCTTATTCACTATACCGTGAACATGGTGTTAGACGTTATGGTTTCCACGGCACTAGCCATGCTTATGTATCGGCGCATGCCATCGAGATTTTAGGCTTAAAAGATAAGCCATCTCGTATTATCACTGCACACCTGGGCAATGGCTGTTCCGTTACTGCGATTAAAGACGGTAAATCGGTGGACACCAGCATGGGCTTAACTCCATTAGAAGGCCTAGTGATGGGCACCCGAAGTGGTGATATTGATCCGGGCTTGTTCTCGTTTTTAGTTAATCACCTAAACTATTCAACACAGCAAATTGACACTTTGTTGAACAAACAAAGTGGCCTTTTAGGTATTAGTGAGCTTTCTAACGATTGCCGTACGATAGAAGAAGCAGCGCAGGAGAACCATCCTCAAGCAACACTGGCGCTTGATATTTTCTGTTATCGTTTAGCCAAACAAATTGCTAGCTTCTTGGTACCACTAAACGGCTTAGATGCACTTGTATTCACTGGCGGAATTGGTGAAAACTCTGACGTTATCCGTGAAAAAGTAGTGAGCCAACTTAGCTTCCTTGGCATGCACATCAATAAGGAGCATAACCTCAACGCACGCTTTGGTAATCAAGGTGTGATCACTGATGAGTCTCACTCTCCTGTCGCTATGGTCATCCCAACCAATGAAGAGTGGGTGATTGCCAACGATGCAGCCACGCTTGCTAAAGGAGTGTAATGATGGGTCGTCGTATCATGCTTATTCCTATTTCAACGGGTGTTGGTTTGACGTCGGTGTCTGTAGGAATAGTCCGAGCACTGGAACAAAAAGCGGTAAAAGTAAACTTCTTTAAGCCGATCGCTCAACCTCGTAAAGATGAAGTCGGCCCCGAGAAGTCAACACTCATCGTTCAGCAAGGTTCAACCATTGCCCCACCCACGCCGTTTGAGCTTAGCTACGCTGAGCAAATGATAGGTGATGGTAAAGGCGATGACCTGTTAGAAGAAATAGTGGAGCGCTTTGAAGGCACAGTACAAGACGATGAAGTTGCCATTATAGAAGGAATGGTTCCCACCCGTCGTCAACCTTACGCTGGCCGTGTAAACCGCGAGATTGCGCAAACGTTAGGTGCAGATATCGTGTTTGTCTTAACGCCGGGTAATGACTCTATCGACGAGCTTGAAGACCGCTTAGAGATAGCTGCAGGCAATTATGGCGGTGTAAACCACCCTCGCGTATTGGGTTGTATATTCAATAAAGTGAATGCACCGCTGGATGAAGATGGCAGAGCGCGCGCCGATCTGGTTGATCAATACAAACCAGAAGAGCTTGAAAACGAAATGAATCGTTTAGCATCGCTACCTATTTTCAGAAAACACCCATTTCAACTTTTAGGTGCCATACCATGGGACTTTGACTTAGTTGCGCCGCGAGTTATCGACTTAAGCAATTATTTAAAAGCCGAAATCATCAATGCGGGTGATATGGAGCACCGTCGTCTGCGCCGTGTTACTTTCTGTGCAAGAACGGTATCGAACATTCTTAACCACTTTACGCCAGGTGCCCTATTGGTTACTCCTGGCGATCGTTCGGATATCTTAGTTGCAGCGTGTTTATCAGCTATGAATGGCACCAAGATTGGCGCTATCTTGTTAACTGGTGGATTCAAACCAGAAGAGAAGATCATGACCTTATGTGAGCAAGCGATGGATACCGGTCTGCCTATTCTTGCTACTGAGGCTGATACGTGGCGTACCTCGTTACTATTACATAATTTCAATATGGAAGTGCCAAGTGATGACGAGCAGCGCATCGAGCGCGTAAAACAGCACAACGCTCGCCATATCGATAGCGAGTGGCTGGAAAGTTTGGCTAAAGGGGTCGGTAAAACCCGAAAACTCTCCCCTCCTGCGTTTCGTTATCTGCTGACTGATTTAGCTAGACGTGCTAGCAAAACCATTGTGCTGCCTGAGGGTAATGAGCCTAGAACGATCAAGGCGGCGGCTATCTGCGGTGCACGAAACATTGCTAAAACCGTTCTACTTGGAGATAGAGAAGAGATTGAGCGTATCGCCCAGCAACAAGGTGTTGAGCTTAATGAAAACGTGACTATCTTATCTCCAGAAGAAGAGTTGCAAAAGTACATTGCGCCTATGGTTGAGCTACGTAAAAACAAAGGCCTAACCGAAGTTGTTGCGGCAGAGCAACTGCAAGATAACGTCGTGCTCGGCACCATGATGTTAGCCGAAGGCCAAGTTGATGGCTTAGTATCTGGTGCGGTAAATACCACCGCCAATACTATTCGTCCACCACTGCAGTTAATCAAAACGGCACCAGGCGCGTCTTTGGTAAGCTCAGTATTTTTCATGTTGCTACCGGACCAAGTGTTAGTATACGGCGACTGTGCAATTAACCCTGATCCAACGGCTGAGCAGTTAGCAGATATCGCAATTCAATCTGCAGATTCCGCTGCAGCATTCGGCATTGAGCCTCGCGTTGCCATGATCAGTTACAGCACAGGAACATCTGGACAAGGTGCAGATGTAGAAAAAGTGCGTGAAGCCACAGAGATCGCGCAAAAGAAACGCCCTGATCTCGATATTGACGGGCCGCTGCAATACGATGCCGCCATTATGGAAAATGTCGCACGTAAAAAAGCGCCAAACAGCAAAGTCGCTGGTAAAGCAACAGTATTTGTCTTCCCAGATCTAAATACAGGTAACACCACATATAAAGCGGTGCAGCGAAGTGCTGAACTTGTTAGCATCGGGCCTATGTTACAAGGTATGCGTAAGCCAGTTAACGACTTAAGCCGCGGGGCTTTGGTTGATGACATTGTATACACCATAGCCTTAACTGCTATTCAGGCAACACAAATCGAAGAATAGTCTTCACACTAAGGGCTCAATGCGTGAGCCCTTTTCTTTATTACCTCACTAATCCTTTCTTTTGCCCAGAATTCGGGTGAACCCTCTGGTCTTTAAATTGACTTAGCTATACTATGAATTATACCAATTGGTATTTTTCCAAAAACAAGGGTTGGTAATGTCAAAGCAAACGCTGCAATTGCTCAAACAAGAATTTACAATACATAGCTTGGATTGCGATGACGCTGTTCCACAAGCAGTGTTAAACAGTAAAATCTTTTTTATTGCCAAAACTGAGGATGAGCTCTCTATCGTTTGCGCGTCAGATATCGCAGTCAGTAGCCTCGCGGCTGAAAGTCATTGGAGAGCATTGGAAGTCGTGGGCCCGCTGGGGTTTTCGCTTACAGGCATTATGGCTAATATTTCTGGTGTGCTAGCAAAGTCCAACGTCTCTATTTTTACGTTATCAACGTACGATACCGATTACATCCTAGTAAAAGAAAGCCAAATCCAGCAAGCGATGCAAGCACTTAAAAAAGATGGATATTTATTACTTTGATTGAACTCTCACCACCTATCCAATATCGGCCAATATCCCAAATCGCAAACCCTATTGCGCATATTCCAAGTCCCTTTTCTGGTAAAGTCTTACCGCTAAGTGCGCACCCAAACGCGGCGATTGCGTCAGGAATGTTAGGGATTGGTGTTTGTGTACAAATGCGCGTGCCTTTGTTGCTATCTCCTTGTAACGGAAAACTAATTCAGATCAGAAAAAATAACTGTGAATACATTCTACACGCCCATAACGGCTTAAAAATGTTGCTGAGCTTAGAAGTCGGCAATGAGTTTGCCAAACCCGAATATCTCAAAGCAAACAGCTTTGGCAAAACCACGATAAAGCTTGGAGAGCCGCTATGCTTTTTTGATATTCCACTCAGTGAAGCAAAAACCATGGCCGCTATTGTGCTACTCAATGCACAAAAGCTTGGTGCGTGTTATTATCCTTTAAAACAAGTATCTGCGGCCAAAGAGCCGATAATCACAATTGCAAGGGCGTGTGCTTTATGACAATCACCATGTATGGGATCAGCAACTGCGATACCATTAAAAAAGCCAAAAAATATCTTCAAGACAACAATATCGAATTCACTTTTCACGACTACCGCAAAGATGGATTAGACGAAGCTCTACTCACTACTTTTATTGACCAACTTGGCTGGGAAAACGTGTTAAACAAACGCGGGACCACATACCGAGCGCTTAGCGAAGAACAAAAACAAAATCTCGATGCGCAGTCAGCGAAACAACACCTTTTGGCGGCACCAGCCATGATAAAGCGCCCTATTTTGCAGTACCAAGGTCAATATCACTTGGGTTTTAAAGCTGCGCAGTATGATGAGATTTTTGCCTAATGAGCGAAGTAGTTAAGCTCGCTCAAGCTCTGATCCAAAGGGCTTCTGTTACACCTGATGATGCTGGTTGCCAACAATTAATGAATGAACGCCTAGCAAAGCTTGGCTTTACCATCGAAGAACACTTCTTTGTTGATACCCTCAACACATGGGCACGAAAAGGCGACAGCGGACCACATTTTTGCTTTGCTGGACACACTGATGTAGTACCGGTTGGCGACGAGAGTCAATGGCAACACCCGCCATTTGCTGCAGTGATTGAAAATGACATGTTGCATGGCCGTGGAGCTGCTGACATGAAAGGCTCACTTGCAGCTATGATCGTGGCAACGGAACGGTTCATCGAAAAACACCCCAACCACAAAGGGTCACTATCTTTTTTGATAACCTCTGATGAGGAAGGCCCTTTCGTGAACGGCACAACTCGAGTTGTAGATTTATTAGAAGCCCGCAACGAAAAAATTGATATGTGCTTAGTCGGTGAACCTTCATCGCGCCATAAACTTGGCGACGTAGTAAAAAATGGTCGCCGCGGTTCACTCACAGGACACCTAAAAGTGATTGGAAAACAAGGTCACGTAGCTTACCCTCACCTTGCTAAAAACCCCATTCACTTGTCTGCGGCGGCGATTGCTGAACTCAGTCAGACCGAGTGGGATCAAGGGAATGCATTTTTCCCCGCAACAAGCTTCCAAGTGTCCAATATCAATGGCGGAACGGGGGCTGGTAATGTGATACCAGGTTCCCTGCAAGTACAGTTTAACTTTCGCTTTAGCACCGAAGTTACAGCCGATGAGCTCAAACAACGTGTTATTGCTATTCTAGACAAGCATCAACTTGATTATGAACTTAATTGGATATTGAATGGCTTACCGTTTTTAACTGAACCAGGTCCGTTGCTCGATGTGACGATTGCAGCCATCAAAGAAGTGACGGGAAGGCAAACCACACCAGAAACTTCAGGTGGCACATCGGATGGCCGGTTTATTGCCCAAACGGGATGTAAGGTAATTGAGCTTGGCCCAATTAATGCCACAATCCATCAAGTCGATGAATGCGTGAGCAGCAAAGACCTAGATCAATTAGCCTTAATCTATGAAAAGATCTTGGAGAAGTTACTTGCCTAGCAACTATATGCTTACAAGCGCTGAATGTAGCGCTTGTGGCGTCAACGAATCACATCTGGTGTTTTACCATGGTCGCCACGTGCATAGCGCAATAGTTTCCGATCTCAATGACCTCTCTAAAGCTGCGAAAAAGGCAGGTTTTGAGTTTTACATGGCGTCCGCATATCGAGGATTTGAAAGGCAAAAAGCGATTTGGAATAGCAAGTTTGCAATGCGCCGTCCTGTTTTTGGTATCACTAATCAAGAGATAGAACTGAGTAACCTCTCAGACATCGACAAAGTAAAAGCAATTATGTTGTTCTCCGCCCTACCTGGTGCTAGTCGCCACCATTTGGGCACTGATCTGGATGTGTTCGCCAAAAACCTTGTACCAGCAGGGCAATCACTACAACTGGAACCGTGGGAATACCAGAAAGATGGACATCAGCACAAATTTTCGCTGTGGCTTGATGCGCATTTAGCAACTTTTGGTTTCTATCGGCCTTATGATTGTTACCGAGGGGGAGTTGCTGCGGAGCCTTGGCATATTAGCCACCAGCTAACGGCATCAAAACTTGCCTCGCTGCAATCCGTTGACGCGATTGGTGCAGTGCTTAAACGCAGCGATATCAAAGGTAAAGACGCAATACTGACGAATCTCAGCGCACTACATCAGCAATTTATCACCAATGTAGCGCAGCCATAACAACTAACCCGACCTTAAGTTACTTAGACTAGAAACGAAAGGTTATTTGCTTTTGTCGTGAATAGCATCAAGTCTTGCCAGTAGACTTGAGGTATCAAAACGGTTGCCGCCAAGCGCTTGAACATCCGCATAATATTGATCCACTAAAGCTGTAAGCGCCAAATTTGCGCCGTTACTTCTTGACTCGTCTAGCGCAATGCCTAAATCTTTTCTCATCCAATCGACTGCAAAACCAAAGTCATATTCGCCTGCTAACATGGTTTTATAACGATTCTCCATTTGCCAAGAGCCAGCCGCACCCTTGGCAATCGTTTCAATCACCTTTTCACCATCAAGACCCGCTTTTTTAGCAAAGTGCAAGCCTTCTGCGAGCCCTTGCACCACACCCGCGATACAGATTTGATTAACCATTTTACAAAGCTGCCCAGCACCCACTTCTCCAATTAATTGGCTAAAGCGAGCAAACGCGGCCATGATTGGTTGTGCTTTTGCAAACGTACTTTCGTCTCCGCCAACCATTACCGTCAACACGCCATTCTCTGCACCAGCCTGGCCTCCAGATACAGGAGCATCTAGAAATTCAACTTTTAATTTCTTGGCTTCTTGCGCTATTTCACGGGCAACTTTTGCAGATGTTGTAGTATGATCAATTATCACCGCTCCCGGCTTCACTCCCGCTAATACACCACTTTCGCCATATACGACTGAGCGTAAATCGTCATCATTGCCAACACACATAAACACAAAATCACAGTCAGTCGCTGCGTCTTTAGGTGTAACTGCAAAGTTGCCAGCATACTCCTCGGCCCATTTTTCGGCTTTGCTGGTAGTACGATTATATACCGTGACTTGGTGACCCGCTTTTTGCAAATGCCCAGCCATTGGATACCCCATGACGCCTAATCCTATAAATGCGACTTTCACTGACATATTTCTGTCCTATTTCGTTGTTATCTTAATAAGAATGGAGTTTTTATACCCGAGCACCTCTGTCATAGCAAATGAAAAAACCGCTTTGATACCGAATAACATGAATAAATCACACGGAGCCTGAAAGGATGGAGAATATTTATCGTTTTAGTGCACAACTTATTGATGGCCAAGTTTTGCCATTACAGTCTCTGGCGGGAAGACCGTTATTGATCGTTAACATTGCGAGTAAATGTAGCTTTGCGCCACAACTTTCTGCACTTGAAAAGCTATACAGCAAATACAAACCTTTTGGATTTGAGGTATTGGCCTTTCCTTGCAATCAGTTTGGTCGCAACGAGCCACTTGAAGATGAAATGCTTAAAGAGTTTTACAATACACATTTCAATTTAAGCTTTAAGATCTGTACTAAAACACAAGTCAACGGACCTGATGCACATCCATTGTTTAGCTACTTAAAATCTCATACCCGTGGTATCGCGCAAAACCGTGCAATTAAATGGAATTTTACCAAGTTTCTAATAAACTCAGAAGGCATGCTAGTATCTAGATATGCCCCAAGAACTAAACCAGAAACGCTTAAATCAGTGATAGAGAGCCACATTAATCATGAGAATCGCCCTATTCAGCTCGCAAAACTATGAAGTGCCATTTTTTGAGCAAGCTGTAAATGTTTACTCAGAACTTGAAATAAGCTTTATTAGCGAGTCACTCAATGAAAACACAGTTTCACTTTGTCAGCACTATGACGCGGTTTGTGTATTTGTAAACGATTCTGTAAATGCGCAAGTGATTGATAAACTCGCTGACTATGGTGTTAAATTCATCGCCCTACGCTGCGCAGGTTTCAATAACGTTGATATTCGACAAGCAAAGCTGCGTGGTATAAATGTTGTCCGTGTGCCAGCCTACAGTCCTGAAGCGGTTGCAGAGCACTGTATCGCGTTAATGCTAACGCTCAGCCGCAAAACTCATAAGGCCTATAATCGAGTTCGAGAAGATAACTTTGATCTCAACGGTTTACTAGGTTTTAATATTTATAATAAAACGGTCGGTATCATCGGTTGTGGCAAAATTGGGCAAGCATTGGTCAGTATCTTGAACGGCTTTGGTGCCAATGTATTAGTTTATGACCCAAACGTTGGAGAAGGCCCCTACACTTTGGTCTCTCTAGATATCTTACTAGCACAATCGGATATTATTAGTCTGCACTGTCCGCTTAATGAAAATACCCATCATATTATCGATGATGCTGCGTTTGCCAAAATGAAAGCGGGTGTGATGCTTATTAACACCAGTAGAGGCGCCCTGTTAGATAGCAAAGCCTGTATCGCCGCGCTCAAGTCTAAACAACTCGGTTATCTCGGCTTAGATGTGTATGAACAAGAGTCAGAGCTATTTTTTAAAAACCATAGTGAAGAAATAATTCAAGATGATGTTTTCTCGCGTTTGGTTAGCTTCCCCAACGTACTAGTTACAGGGCATCAAGGCTTCTTTACCAAAGAAGCACTAAAACAAATTGCAACAATAACCTGTGAAAACCTCGACGCAGCAAGACTGGAAAAGCCGTTGATAAACCAAGTAATCTAATTTCAGAACCAAAAAAAAGAGCATATCAATCATGATGTGCTCTTTTGGTTACTTCAAAGTCGGGGGAAGTAATTTGATTTATGCTTTGCTCTTCAATTCAGCCGTAACCTGAGCTAAACCTACTTCTGAAATTCTCATCGTGATCTCTTTTTGCTTAGCACTCAATAAAGAAATACCTTCAGCAACCATGTCATAGACTTTCCAACTGCCGTCTTTGCTTTGGCGAAACTTAAAATGCATATCAATATCCGGTTTTGATTGCTCTTTTATTACCACCTTGACTGTGGCAAAATCAGCGCCGTCAGAAACTGGTAATTCTTCAAACAATACATCTTGACCTTTATACTGCAAAAGTGCATTGGCATAGGTGGCTACAAGATACTTATCTACTGCATTGATAAATTCAATCGCTTCATCTCGCTTTAACCCTTTGATGTGTTTGCCAAGTAATTTAAAAGATACAAACTTGACATCTATGTGCGGCATTAAACGGCTACGTACAATGCCTTTCATCTGAGTTTCCGTCGCCTTGCCATCTTGATTAACCGTTTTTATGTCGGCAAATAGTTTATCGCCAACGTGATTAATTAACTCGTAAGGCGTGTCATTCGCAGAAGCGAAGCCTGAGAAAATGAGAAAACTGAAAATAACGAGTAACTTTTTCATTGTTTAATCCTTATTAAACTGATGACACTAGTCTATCCAATTTGACGAGTGCAAATAAACATACCAATCTGCACCAAATTAATGCCTAACCGACATCAATTAACGCAATGTAAAATAGAGGCTCACGATGACAACCGCTTTTTATAAAGTCAGAAATAAAAGGCGTATTACTGTTATGACAAGGCCTACGGGAAGTATACGGGGATCAAACGACGAAAAATGTCAGAAATTGTATCAATTTATTTGCTCGCTGAGCTTGGCGATTGCAGCCAAGCTCACGATTATTGCGTGAAGGGGATAAATTACCGTTGTTGCTGGAGGCTAGCGTTCCATATCTGCCACAAAAAACGCGATATTATCGCAGCTTCCCAGTTTTTCCAGTGTTTCTATTATCGCATCATGCTGCGGCGAAATTGACTCAAGTTGCTGCAAAGTGATTTCATTTTTTTCAAGCTTTTCTGCAAGCGCGTTTCCAATAAATGCCATTCTTTGCTGTGCACAGACGCTATTTGAAAGCCAGCTGCCGCATAAGGAAACAATTCCTATATTGGGGGCTTTCTTCATCAATATATGCTGTTCAATGGCTGGCAACCCAGCTAGGCAGCTGACGCGGCCACAAAATGTCAAGTGCGCAATCAGTTGCTGAGTATGTGTGCCCGTCACGTCCAACGCACCTTGTACCTCTGCGGCACCAAAGTGAAGCTGCAACGCATCAGCCAAACCCGCAAAGTCAGGATGACAATACACCAGATCCGCGCCTAGTTTCTCAAGCAGCTTTTTATGCTTAGATTCAGAACATGCCGCAACGCCCAAACCCAACTGTTTTGCAAATTGTATCGCCATTTGACCAACTGGGTGATGAGCCGATTCGATTAAGACCGTATCCCCAGCATTTAACTGCAGTTTGAAAAGAGCTATTAACGCGCACATTGCTGGAGCAATTGAAGCTGCGGCCAGTTTTCCATCGACGTTTGTTGGCAAGACAGTAAGTGCATGACTTGGCACCAAGGCAAATTCACTCATCGTACCATGCTCTCGAATATCGCCGTGCCAGAATACTCGAGTTCCCGGCTCTGGAAACCCTGTTTTACATGCTTTTTCCACAATACCCACAGCGTCCACGCCAAACACTCTGTTTGGTGTTTCTTCACAGGGACAATTGGCCACCTTTGTATCGATAAAGCTTAAACCAACGTATTCAACTTTGACCAAAACCTGATCATCCGTTGCTTCAGGCAAATTAATTTCTCCCTGCTCGAAGGTAAGTCCATTTGTGTGATTGAATCGGACTGCTTTCATCATATACCTTAACTT